>CAZDYB010000013.1:0-19744 GCA_964509045.1 uncultured Akkermansia sp. | reverse complement strand
CCCGCCGTCGTCTTCATCCCGAAGGGATGGGAGCAACTAGCCCGGGGTCGCGAAGCGCACCCCGGGTAGGAAGGCGTAAAGGAAAACTACCCCGGAGGGGTTGCAGAGAGATCTCAATCCGCGCCTGGGAGACGGATTCACTCCTTCTCCGACCAACCCACTGCATGTCATGCTCCTGATCAAGGACCTTCGCGCCACCCTGGGCAAATCCTGACCCCTACTCCACATAGAGGAACTCGTTCGCGCTCAGCAACGCCTGACACAGGTTGGTCAATGCCTGCTGTTCTGGACTGGGTTTCGCCGGACTCTCCTTCTTCGCCGCCTCATCCGGCACCGGTTTCTCCAGCGCCGCCAGATGCGTGACCTGCCGTTCCAGGAACGCCGTTGCCTCCCTCAACTCCTCCACGCTCGGTGAACGTTGGAACGCCAGTCGCCACGCCCGTCCGATCCGCCCCGCCCGGTCCGTTCCACCCTCCACCTCCACCCGCGCGGCAAATCGCGCCGCCTGGTCCAGCAGGAACGGACTGTTCATCAGCATCAGGGACTGCGTCGCCACCGTGCTGTTCTGCCGCCGTTCACAGTTCACCTCCATCACCGGCGCATCAAAGGCGTGCAACATCGCCAACGGTCGGCTCCGCCGGACCTGGATATAGATCGAGCGCCTGTACTCCTCCCCGTTGAGCGACGTCTCCACCGGCATCTTGTTGTCGCCGGTCGTCTTGTCCTCACCCACCACGATCTGCCCGTGGACATCCGGCCGCACCGGCACCGCCGGTCCATACATCCGATCCTGGAATGCCCCGCTCACCGACAACATCGCGTCCCGGATCACTTCGGCATCCAACCGCTGAACCGGTTTGCGCCAGTACAGCCGGTTCTCCGGATCGCGCGATTCCTGTTTCGGGTCCCGCAACGAGGACTGCCGGTACGCGGTCGAGGTCAGTATCAACCGATGCAACCGCTTCAGTTTCCAACCCTGCCGCATGAAGTCGGCGGCCAGCCAATCGAGCAGTTCCGGATGCGACGGCTTCTCGCCCATCGCTCCGAAATCCGCCGGGGTATTCACCAGGCCACGACCGAAATGATGCATCCACACCCGATTAACCAAGACCCGGGCCACCAACGGATTCGTCCCACTGGTCAGCCACTGCGCAAAAGCCAGCCGCCGTCCGCTCGTCGCCAGGTCCGGGTTCTTCAACGGAAACCCAACCGGCTTGCCATCCGCGCCCAACACACTGAGTCCACCCGGCTCAACCGTCTGTCGCGCCTGCCGATGATCTCCCCGATGAAACACCTGGGTAACCGGCTGATGATCCGCTGGCTCGGTCAATACACTGATGAAATCCTCCACCGGCTTGGTCGCGCGGATCCCGGCGATCCTTGCATCCATGGCCTTCAGATCCTCAGCCGCCTTGGGATTGTACTGGTAGAGGACACCCGGATGGATGTTCACGCTGGGATGATCGGCGAGGAGCTTCTTCTGTTCCGCAGTGCGTTTGTCAGCAGGCGTGTTCTGGGCGATCCGCAACGGTTCCCGCAATGCCTCGTCAAACTTCTCCAGATGCTTCGCCAACGCCTCGGCAAGGTACTCCTTCTGACGCGCCTCCTTCTCCGCCGCGATCTTCTGCGCATCGGCTTCAATCTCCGCCGACTTCTTCCGATCTTCATCGGTGTACAACGACACCAGGCGCTGCGCCGGCGTGTGCCACTTCCTATAGTCGTAGGCCGGCTCAAACACCGCGCGCAGCCGGTAGTAATCCGTCTGCAGGATCGGATCATACCGATGATCATGGCATTGCGCGCAACCCACGCTCAGCCCCAGCAACGAGGTCGACACAATCTTCAACGTGTCCGCCACCACCTGGTTCCTCACCGCATCCCGATCACTCAACGCATCCGTCGCCGACCCATCCACGCCCATCCGCAGGAACCCAGTCGCCACCAACAGATCCCGTGACCCCGCATCCGCCAAAGCCACCGACGACGCCGTCGCCTGGGTCGTCCGGGCCAGTTCATCCCCGGCGATCTGTTCGACGATGAATCGGTCGAACGGCTTGTCGTCGTTGAAGGATCGGATGACGTAATCGCGATACTTATAGGCATAAGGCCGCGGCGGATCGGCGTCGCTATAGCCATCCGAGTCCGCATAACCCGCCACATCCAACCAGTGCCGACCCCAACGTTCGCCGTAATGCTTCGAGTCCAGCATCCGATCCACCAGCTTCTCATAGGCATTGGGTGAGTGATCCCCCAGAAATCCTGCCGTCTCCTCCGGCGTAGGCGGCAGGCCGGTCAGATCGAAGCTCACTCGGCGCAACAAGGTCACACGGTCGGCATCCGCCGAAAACCGCAGCCGTTTTCCCTTCAGTGCCTCCATCAGGAAGGCATCCACCGGCGTCCGCGCCCGGTCGCGGGTTCGAGTCTTCGGCACCTTCGACTGCGTGATCGGTCGAAATGCCCAGAACGACCGCTCCTCCTCCGTGATCCCACCCGTCCCCGTCGGCAGTTCCATCGGCTCAGGCCGCGCCGTCCGGGCTCCCGTCGCAATCCAGCTCCGGATCAACGCCACTTCCGCAGGGGTCAGCTTCTTGTCCCGCTTCGGCATCTCGCCGCTCTCCACCAACTTCAACAACCCGCCCTGCTCCGGCTTGCCCGGTACAATTGCCGACCCGCTTTCACCTCCCGCCACCAGCAATCGGCGCAACCGGACGTCCAACCCGCCCTTCAACTGCTCTCCCTCGCCATGGCAGTCGAAACAATGCGCCTTGAGAATGGGCCGGATGTCCTTCTCAAACGTCGGCGCCGACGCAGCCCGGCCCGCTGACGCCAGACACAGGGCGAGACCGAGCCACAACGTGCGACCCCAACCCGCACTCCTGTTCCTGATCATGGTCTTCATGCGTTGCGCAGGATCTCCTTCACCACCCGACACGGCTTGCCATCCGTCAGATGCTGGCTCTGGCCGTTCTGGAAATAGGCGAGGTTCGCGTGATCCATCCCGAACAGGTGCAGCACCGTCGCATGGTAATCATTCGGGCTCACCGGATTCACCACCGCCTTGTGCCCGAACTCGTCGGTCTCGCCATAGGTCATCCCACCCTTGAATCCCCCGCCCGCCACCCAACTCGTGAATCCCTGGCCATTGTGATCCCGCCCCGCCTTCTCCGCCGGCCCATGATTCTCCGTCACCGGCAATCGCCCGATCTCACCTCCCCAATGCACGATCGTGGTGTCGAGCAACCCACGCGCCTTGAGATCCTTCACCAATGCTGCCGATGGCTGATCCGTCTTCCGACAACAGCTCGCGAGGTTGCTCTTGATGCCTTCGTGATTGTCCCAGATCTGGCCATTCACAAAGAGCTGCACGAACCGCACCCCACGCTCCACCAACCGCCGCGCGATCAGGCAGCGCGTCCCGTACTCGCGCGTCTCCGCCTGATCCAATCCATATAACCTCTTCGTCGCCTCGCTCTCCCCCGAGATGTCCAACGCCTCCTTCGCTGCCGTCTGCATCCGAGCCGCCAGTTCATAGCTCGCTATCCGCGCCTCCAGATCCGCCTCGCCCGGGTGTCGCGCCAGATGTTCCCGGTTCAACCGGCCCAGAAACGCCAGGTTCTCGTCCTGCAACCAACCCTTCAGATGCGACGGCGGATCCAGGTTCAGGATCCTCGGCTCAGCCGAACGCACCACCGTTCCCTGGAACAACGGGGGCATGAATCCGTTGGACCAGTTCCTCACCCCGTCCACCGGATGCCCCCCCGGATCCGTCAACACCACATAGGCCGGCAGACTCTGACTCTCGGATCCCAACCCATATGTCAGCCACGAGCCCAGCGCCGGACGACCCGGCTGCGCACGACCCGTGTTCATGAACCAGATCGAAGGCTCATGCCCATTGATGTCCGTGTGCATGGAACGGATGACCGTCACATCATCCACGATGCTTGCGAAGTGCGGCAGCAACTCCGACACCGGTGTCCCGCTCTCGCCGTGCCGCCGGAACTCCCACGGACTTCCAAACAGCTTCTTGCTCGCCCGATCCACGAAACTGAATGTGATTTCCCCCTGATAATCCTCGCCGCTGCGACGGGTCAGCTCCGGCTTCGGATCGAACAGGTCAATGTGACTCGGCCCACCGTGCATGAAGAGCGAGATCATCGCCCGTGCCTGTGGCTGTCCGGCGGCCGGCTTCGGCTTCAGATCAAAGGTCTGCGGATTGCGCGGAACATTCGGCGGCGTCGCCAGCAACCGCTCCTCCCGCAGCAACCACGCCAACGCCACTCCGCCAACCCCCATCGCGTTGCGCGACAGAAACCGGCGACGGGACAGATTCCCCAACGCCTCGGATGCACTCGGCTGGAACTCTTTCATGGGACTCTACCGGCATCATGAACACGCCGAGGCCACGGGGGAATCCCATAAACAGACGCCACACCTCCCCTCAGGAGCACGGAATTCATTCCGCATCCCAATACCCTCCCTCGATTGCGAACAGCAATGTCCGCGCTCCCGACGGCGACCCACCTCAATTTCCGTCCCAATGCATTCTCCCCTGCGGTTTTGGCTTTTGGCCATTGCTGATCAAAAGCATTCTTCGTGAATGCTTTGCAGAAGTGAGGTGCAGGGCCGGAATTCGTTTTTCATCACGTTTCTCCGGGCGGTTTTCGAGTTGAGATACCAAGGCAAGTCGACGCTTTCGCGGATGTTCTCCTTACTATCCGCATTATTCCTCGGCGGACTGCTGTCGTCAGCCCTCGCCCTCCATGGTGCTTCGCCTTTCGCCGGCACTTACGTGGGTCCGGTCTACTTCAGCACCCAGGGCGAATTCTCCCTGCCCGAACAGATCGTGGGTCAGGTCCTGATCACGGTGGATTCCGACGGAAACCTGTCCGACCTGAGCGGCGATCTCACCGGAACCGTCAGTGACGGAGGCACAATCACCTTCACCCAACCCAATCCCTTCTCGCTCAACACCGGCACGATCACCGGGACCGCCCTCGCCGCGACCGGTTCCACCCAGCAAGGTCAGGTGACCGTGACAACCCGCATCGCCGCCAACTCCGGCGCGGGTACACCTTCAACCAGTCTGGCCGGCCGGATCAGCCAGGTGAATCCGACTGGATCCCTGCTCCGGATGGAACGTGTCCGATACGTCAACAACCGGTATGTGGCGGTGGGCGACCGGGGCGCGGTGGCTTTCTCCGACGATGGCCTCAACTGGAATCGGTTCGGCCTGAACACCGGCGAACGCCTGAACAATGTCGCCTTTGGAAACGGCGTGTGGCTGGTGGTGGGCGACGACTACAACCGGTTCCGCTCCTCGGATGGCATCCAGTGGGCCCCGTTGCCCAAACCCCTGCTTGCATTCGACATCCACGGTCTGGCCTTCGGAAACGGGGTGTTCGTCCAGGTAGACATCAATGGCACCGTCAGTCGGTCAACGGATGGATCGGCCTGGACCGAGGTGGGAACGCCACTGACGGCAACCGGCTATCCCAATGTCGATTTCGTGAACGGCCGCTTCGTGCTGTGGCGCAACGCCCAGATCTCGTTCTCGGACGATGGCTCCACCTGGTCGGCTCCAATCCCGCACGGCGCCGGAGTGGCATCGGGATCCGGGACCTCTCCCCAACTGGTGAGTTTCGGCAACGGTCGCCATGTGGTCGGTGGAGCGCTGAATCTTTCGTGGTCGACCGATGGCATCTCGTGGACCCCGGCAGCAACCACCGTGCAGGGAATCCGAATGGTGACCTTCGACGGCGAGGCATTCCTGGCGATCGACGTCGACAAGCGGGTCTGGCGGTCCAACGACGGATCGGTGTGGACCGCGTTGCAGACCTTCAATCCCCTCAGCAGCCAGAACTCGATGGCCTTCGGCCCGGGCCGCGCAGTGTGCGTGGGAAGTTTCCTCTACACCTCGACCGACGGATCGGTGTGGGAACTCCCGGAGAATGACCTCACCCGGCCGGACATCCGCAATGTCAACGTGGGGGCGTCCAGCGGCGGAATCGCGTTGCCGGTCTACCAGACCGACTTCAGCGCCGGACGCTTCTTCGTCAACGCCAACGTCGGAACCATCGGCCCCGACGGAGTACAGGGCGCCAATGCGCTGATCCGGTCCGGCGGAGGTGAAGGCGATCTATGGCTGGGCGATGCCGGATACATCTATCGGCAGGCCGGGATGACGGCGAGCCGGGGACCCGTGTTGACCGACCGCAACCTGCGCACTGCCGTCAGGGGATCAATCGGAGGCATCGTCATCGCCGGCGATGACGGGGTCATGATCCGCTTCTTCTTCGTCGTTGAGAATGGCGTGGGCGAGTACCGCTACGAATTGCTGCCGCCAGTGACGGGTGCCGATCTGCACTGGGGGGCATTCTCCACCGGAAATCCAGGTCCTCGAATCCTTGTCGGTGAAGGCGGGACGATCCTGTACACGGTGGATTCCCAGCTGCGCGACTGGTCCACGGTCAACTCCGGCACGACCCGCACCCTTCGACACGTGGATCATTACACCCTGGCTGGACAAGGCTTCTTCGTGGCAACGGGCCAGGGCGGAACGCTGCTGACCTCGACCAATGGGCTTCAATGGATCGCCCGGGAAACCGGCACATCGGTCAACCTGGTGGGCTCGGCGGTGGGCGGACCGGGAATCATCGTCACCGGCGAGGATGGAACCCTGCTCGGTTCCGCGGACGGGGTGGCCTGGGAACGGTTGAGACGCCTGCCGACTTCCCAACGACTCACCTTGTTGCGGAACAGCCCGGTTCAGGCAGTGGGCGAACGCGGTGTGGTCATCAAACCGTCGACCGTCGGAACCGGTCTCTTCACAGTCGAACATCTCGACAGCATGCTGGGCCAGATCCGCGCCGCCGCCCTGGGCAATGGCCGTTTCGTCCTCGTTGGCTCGGCTGGATCAGCCTCATCGCCTGATGGCCGGATCTGGCAGGCCCGTTCCACTGCGCAATCCTTTGAAGGCATCGCCCACGGCGCCGGCCTGTTCGTCGCAGTGGGCGCCAATGGAACCATCGCCACCTCGGACAACGGGCTCGACTGGGATCCCGTCGTGCCGTCGCCCGCATCACAACGCCTGTACGCAGTGACCCATGGAAACGGACGGTTCGCCGCCGTGGGCGAAGGCGGCACCGTCCTCGTCTCGGCGGACGGACGTGAATGGGTGTCCAAAGGGCCGGGAGGCAGCCTGGATCTGCGATCGGTCACCCATGATGCCGGGCGCTTCGTGGCCACCGGGCTGAATGCGACGGTCGGTTCCCTCGATGGTGGCGAGACCTGGACCGGTGCCGGGCTGCTCGGCAACAACCATCGTTCGGTCGCTGCAGGCAACGGACGTTTTGTTTCCGTCGCCGACGCCGGTTGGATCGCGTTCAGCATCGATGGAGCCTCCTGGACCCGACATCAACTGGCCGCACCCAGTCCGTTGGAATCCCGTCCGGGCTTCACCGCCGTGGCCTTTGCGGATGGAGCGTTCTGGGCGGTGGCCGAAGGCGCCCTCCACCGCTCGACCAACGGTGCCGCCAACACCTGGCAGCGGTTGGGGAGCGGCATCCCCACCGCAATGTCGGTGGCGTTCCCCGGCAACGGCCAATTGCTGCTGGCGGGCGCGAACCAGATCCATCTCATGCCTCTCGGAGATTCCGGCGCTCCGATCATCACCGGGCAACCTCTGGACCAAACCCTGGACGCCGGAGACACCCTGGTTCTCCAGGCCGGCGCAGTCGGTCCCGGACCCTTCACCTATCAATGGTTCAAGAACGGCCGGCTGTTGGTGGATGGCGACGTCGTGTCCGGTGCAACAACCCCAACGTTGACGGTGACCGGCGTGACGGTGCTGGACGCCGGGCTGTACCAATTCACCGCATCCAGTCCGAATGGCAGCCGATCCAGCCGGGAAGCCATGGTCCAGGTCGAGGGTGGACCCAGATTCAGCCTGGAACCGGTGGACCAGTCGGCAACCCTGGGCGGAAGCGTCATGTTCACCGCCCAGGCAACCGGCGACGGCCCCATTTCGTGGCAGTGGCGTTTCAACGGGATCCCACTGATCGAACGGGCCGGCATCTCCGGAGTGCGCTCGCCCACCCTCACGCTCACCGGAATCGAAGCAACCCAGGCCGGTCTCTATGACGTCGTCGCGTCTACAACCGGAGGCAGCAGCGAATCCCGGGACGCAACCCTGATGGTCCGGATTCCTCCCGTCATCCTCGCGGATCCCATCGGGGCGGTGGCATCCGCCGGTGGCACCGTCCAGTTCCGCGTGATCGTCGAGGGATCCGATCCACTGACCTATATCTGGCGGCGTGGGGAGGGGATCATTGATGGATCCGACCCGCGCTTTTCGGGTCTCAACTCGCCCACACTGACTCTGGCCAGCCTGACTGCGGCGGATTCAGGCGCGGTGTTCAGCGTGACCGTAACCAACGACCTGGGCACGGCGACCTCCAGCCGAGCGACCCTGTACGTGGTCGCTCCCGGCACATTCCGCCCGGATTTCGAGTTTGCCTCGGACACCAGCTCGGGTTCTTCAACCGTCCAGGTATCGAAGATCCTGCCGACATCGGATGGTCGGTTCATTGGGTTTGGCAGTGTGCGGGCCGGACGGCTCAACGGCGGATACCTGGCTGACCTGATGTACCGATTCGACGCCTCGGGCGCGTTGGACACGAACTTCGTCCCGCTGCCGTTCACCGGGGCGGGCAGGACCATCCGCACCGCCATCCCAGCTCACGACGGCGGATTCATCGCGCTGGGTTCCTTCACCCTCAGCACCCCCAATCCGCCAGGCCCAAACGTCACCCTGGGTGGCATCGTGCGACTCAACCCCGACCTCACCGCGGATCCAGGATTCCAGCCGCCAACGTCATTCAATGCAGCCCCGAGGGGCATTGGATTGTTGAGCGGCGGACGCTATGTGGTGGGCCGGTCCGGTGCAGGGGCAGGGGCAGCCAACGAACTGCTGTTCCTCAATACCGCCGGCCAACAGCAATCGCTCATCGTCAACTCCGCCGCCGCCAACCGCGGTGAACTGTTCTCCCTCGCCATCCAACCCAACGACACCATCTGGTACTCGGTCACTTCCGGCCTGCGCCAACGCCTCGCGGATGGCACCGACGTTCGCCTGTTTCAATCCACCACCGCAGATCCGTCACCACGGGCCGTCATCACCGGACCGAATGGCGAGATCTACTACAATCGCGGAAACCAACTGGTCCGCGTCCTCGCCAACGGCACGCTCGACGACTCCTTCGCCGTCTCGGTGAGCCTCGTTCGCGACATCGCCTTCCTGCCCGACGGTTCCCTGGTCCTTGGTGGCGATTTCGCCACCGTGAACGGCTCCCCCATGCGCGCCCTCGCACACGTCCAGGCCAACGGACAGTCCGTCCCAGGATTCACATCCCCTTACGAAGGCGCCCAGGACAACGTGTACCTCCCCGTCGTCCACACCCTCATCCCACTCGATGACGGCTCCGTCCTCGCCGGAACCAACATCCGCCTTGCACCGGGCAAATCCGCCCAACGCCAGGACTACATCCAACGCGTCCAGATCTATCTGCCCGGCGATGGGCCGGATCCCAATGCCGCCTTCTCCGACTGGATCAAGGGCTTCAACCTGCCGCCCGGTCAGGATGGCCCGGATGATGACGCCGACAACGATGGCATCCCAAACCGGCTGGAGTACGCGCTGGGAGGAAATCCCGGGATTCCCAACTCCGCCCAGTGGCCGGTGGGACGGGATGTGATCGTGGATGGCGTGGCGTATCCAGGCGTCCAGTTCACACGGAACCGCCTCGCGGTCGGTGTGGACATCGGGGTGCGGGCATCCGCAGCAATGGACTTCAATCCACCCCTCGACATCGTGAAGTCGGTGGAGGATCTCGGAAATGGAGTGGAACGTGTCACGGTTCGCGGCACCATGCCGCTTCCCGGCGTCACCACCTTCTTCTTCGAAATCGGGTTCACCTCACCCGATTGAGAAGCTCATCCCACCGCCCTCCAGGCTCCGCCGAACGCGAAACGTCCGGGGTTCGGTCGCCCTCTACCGCCTTGAACCCCGCCGGGACCGCCACGGCGTAGGATCGCGTCATGCGTGTGGGCGGTCGATCCAAGGCGCCAGAGGACAGGCGCACTCGAGGACCTGGCGGACCCCACGGCTGCGAAACCGGCCCTCCACCCTTTGACACCGGGGACTTTGACCTCTTCTCCCTCCCCAACCCTCAATTCGCCGGAGCACTTCATGCAGATGCGCTGCCACCGCCACCTTCCAGCAACACCATCCTTGAATCTCCCTCCTCCCCCGACATGCTGCCCCACCATGTCTGACCGGATCCGTCCCGCCTTTGCCTGGCTCGTGGCTTTCCTGCCGCTCTTCTCCGCCGTCAGCCATGCCGATGGCTCCAGCCGCTTCGGGTTCACCGGCCCCGAAATCTTTCCCATTGATCCCGCCACCGCCTTCCTCCGCGCCGCCGATCTTGATGGCGACGGCCTCAACGACCTCATCGTCGTCAACAACGCCCGGTCCAAACTGACCCTTCTCTACAACCAGACAGGCCTCACCAATGCACCCACCCGGAAATCCGTCACCGGGCGCCCCGACGTCAACGAACTCCCCGCCGATGCCCGCTTCCGCGTCGAAAGCATCTCCTCCGAGAAACGCATCTCCAGCCTCGTCGTCGATGACCTCAATGGGGATGGCCGCCCGGACCTCGCCTACTTCGGCGAACCCAAGGAACTCGTCATCCAGTTCAATCACGGCACCAACTCCTGGTCTGCTGCTCGCCGCTTCGATCTCACCGACGGCCTGCTCGACGCCAATGCCCTGACCTCCGGCGATCTCAATGGCGACGGTCGGACCGATCTCGTCCTCCTCGCCGAGAAACACCTTCACCTCATCCATCAACGCGCCGACAACACCCTCGGCGAACCCGAAAAACTTCCCTACACCGGCACCGTCAAGGCCGTCCAGGTCCTCGACCTCGATGGCGATGGCCGCAATGACCTGCTCCTCGTGAACTGGGATCATCCCAACCCGTTCCGCTTCCGCCTCCAGGATTCCAACGGTCAACTCGGCCCGGAAGTCCACCTCACCCTGCCCCCCATCCGCTCCTACTGGGCCGATGACCTCGATTCCGACCGCAAGACCGAGTTCATCACCATCGCCGCCAAATCCGGTCGCGCCGCCATCTCCAATCTCCGTCGCAAATCCTCCGAAGTCATCGCTGGCTCGATCGCCGATGGGCAATTCACCGTCCTGCCCCTTCCCCGTACCGAGAAATCCCGCCGCGGCCTCGCCTGGGCCGACCTCAACCAGGATCAACTCGTCGACATGCTCGTCGCCGATCCCGAAGGCGGCCAGATCCTCATCTATTCCCAGCAAGCCGATGGTTCGTTCTCTTCCCCGCGCACTTTCCCCGCCTTCAGTGGTGTCACGGATATCGTCGCCATGGACTGGAATCAGGACGGTTCTCCCGAAGTCTTCCTCCTCAGTCCCGACGAAAAACAGATCGGCTTCGCCGCCGTCGAATCCTCAGGCCGCATCGCCTTCCCAAAACCCCTTTCCCTCCCCGGTCGCCCCCTCGTCATGGCCGCCGGCGAAATCAAATCCGGTTCCCCTCTCCTCGCCGTCCTCTGCGAACGCGAGGACAAACGCACCCGCGACGGCAAATCCGAGACCGTCCTCGTCCGCGAACTCGCCCTGGTCGGTCCCGACCTCAAACCCGTCGTCCAGACCCTCGCCGAAGGCTTCAAGGGATCTCCCTCCACCCTCGCCTTCCATGACGCCGATCAGGATGGCCGCACGGATCTCGTCATCCTCACCGCCTACGAAAAGATCAAGGTCCTCCGCCAACTCCCCGAACCCGCCGATGGCAGGGCCTTCGAGGAAATCGATGTGAACCCGCCCGGTGGCGCCAGCGACAATCCCTGGCTGGCTCTGGCCGATGCCGATGGCGACGGACGCAATGAACTGTTGTTGGCCCAGAAGAACTTCGTCCGCGCCGTCGTACTCCGCGGAGCTTCCGGTGATGCCAGCTCCTGGAACTTCGAGGTCCGCGACCAGATCAATGGCGCCAGCAGCAGCTCCCGCATCGTCGGCGCCACCACCATCCCCCTGTCCGATTCCAAATCACCCGCCCTCTTCCTCTTCGACGGCGACCGAAAGGCGCTCACCGTCTCGACCCGCAACTCCAACGGCGTGTGGCAGGCAGGTCGCAACATTCCCCTCCCCGTCACCGACTTCTCCAGCCTGGCCGCCCTCAGCCTCGGCTCCTCCAACGGCTTCCCCAATACCGTCGCCTTCATCGGCGCCAATGGGATCGCCTGGAAACGCTTCTCCGGCCCCGTTTGGGAACTCGCCGAACTCGATGGCTACGAAACCCCCATCAAGGACGGATACCTCCACGACGTCATCAGTGGTGACCTCAACCAGGACAAGCGTCGCGACCTCGTCTTCCTCGAAACTTCCAAGGCCTACGTCGACCTCGTCGCCTTCGAATCCCCTCACAAACTCGTTCCCGCCAATCGCTGGCAGGTCTTCGAGGAACGCACCTTCCGCCAACGTCGCCAGGCCGAGGTCCCTGAACCCCGCGAAGCCCTCGTCGTCGACCTCACCGGCGATGGCAAACCCGACCTCGCCATCCTCGTCCATGATCGGGTCCTCGTTTACCCCCAGGAATAGCTCCGTGATCCTCCTCCCATCGAACAAACCCTCGGCTCTCCTCCAGGCTCACCCCACTTCATCCCGGAGTTCCTGATCGTTCCCTTTCACCCACATCAACGTCCCGTTCCCGCTCAACTACGGACTTCATCCCCAACCCGCCTTCACGCACATTCACCGCCGATATGGGAGCGCAATGGAAACAGGCAGGACGCGAGGCCAACGCCCAGAAAAAGGGCCAGGTCGTCGGCAAACTCGTTCGCGAAATCATGGTCGCCGCCAAACTCGGCGGCCCCGATCCCGACCTGAACCCCCGACTCCACGTCGCCATCGAGAAGGCCAAAAAGGCCAGCGTTTACAGGGATACCATCGAACGCGGCATCAAGAAGGGCGCCGGTCTCCTCGACGAAAAAATTGAGTACGAGACCATCTTCTACGAGGGATTCGCCCCCCATAAGGTCCCCGTCATCATCGAGTGCCTCACCGACAACCGGAACCGCACCGCCCCCGAAATCCGTCACCTCTTCCGCGCCGGTCAACTCGGTCAACCCGGCTCCATGGGCTTCTTCTTCGACCGCCTCGGTGTCGTCGAAGCCACCCACACCGATGCTTCACGCGACCCGGAGTCCGATGCCATCGAGGCCGGCGCCCAGAATGTCGAGCCTCTCGAAAAGGACGAGGTCCCCGAGGGCAGCCAGGGATCCCGGTTCCTCACCGACACCAAGGACCTGTCCAGCGTCTCCACCTGGCTCAAGAAGGCCGGTTGGAACATCGTCGCCTCCGAATTGCGCTACGTCGCCAAGACACCCGTCGAGGTCAGCGAATCGGATCGCCAGGAAGTCGCCGCCTTCCTCAACGAACTGGATGACCACGATGACGTCCATCGCGTCTACGTCGCCATGAAGTGATCCGACCAATCATCGGGTCCTCCTCATCGGAACAATGCCTTCGCCAGTGTTCCAGTCACCGTGATCAACGGCACGTTCACGCACTGGCTGATCCTCAGATCCAACGCCACACTGCATAACAGGTAGGCCTGCTCCGCGGATAACCCCCGACGCGCCATCAGGAAATCCACCGCCCGGTGGATCACTCCCCGAGCCGCATCCATCGCGTTCTCCGCCGACCCGACAAAACCCCAACTCCCCAGGTCCGGCCCCTGAACCTGTCCCGGCGGGAACTCCGCAAAGGGCTGTTCCAACCGAAAATCCCGGCGCACGGTCAATTGCAGCTCCGCCGTCATCGGTGCCTCAATCCCATTGATGCATACCTCGCCGTCCCCCTGCGCCGCATGGCCGTCCCCAGCCGAAAACAACGCCCCTTCGTTGAACACCGGCAGATAAAGCACCGCCCCAGCCACCAACTGCTTCACATCCATGTTTCCTCCGAACGCCCCTGGCGGACGTGTGCGAAACTCTCCGCTCTCCGATGGCGCTACTCCCATGATCCCCAGAAATGGCGCCAATGCCAGAGTCACCCCAGGCATGGATCGCGTCTCCCCACCCTCCAGGCGCCACAGGAAAAGATACGTCTCTCCAAACCGCTCCGGTAGCGTCCCAAGTCCCGGCACGATGCTCGTCCAACCCCACCCGTGATGCTCCACCCGCCGGATCCGCACCTCCAACACATCCCCAGGCCGCGCACCCCGCACCCAGACCGGCCCCGTGATGGTATGGATCCGTCCCCGATCCATCTGCGCATACTCCTCCACCGTCGTCGTCGGGGTCACCTGGCCCCCGCTCGAATCCAGACACCCAAACTCGACAATGTCCCCGGACTCAATCTCCAGACCCGGCTCAAGCCGGTTGTTCCATCGGGTGTGAACATTCGGCGGTCCAATTCGATGAATCATGAAATTACCCTCAACTCAGCAGGTTCAGGCCCGGATCTGGACCAACATCTGCACCTCCACGGCAGCGTCCTGCGGCAAGCCCGCAACCCCAACCGCCGCCCGGACATGACGCCCCGCGTCATCATATAGCGCCACCAACAGGTCCGAGGCCCCGTTGATCACCTTCGGGCTGGCTGCAAATCCCGGCACACAGTTCACATAGCCATTGACCGAAACCACCTGCCGAACCCGGTCGAGATCTCCAATCGCCGCCCGCAGGCTCGCCAACAGGTTCAAGACACACAGCTTCGCCCCCTCATACCCCTCCTCCACCGTCAACTCCGCTCCCACCTTCCCCCGAAACCGGACCTCGCCATTCCAACTCGAGATCGCCCCAGGCAAATACACCAGATCGTTCACAAACCGGTACGGAAGATAGTTCCCTCCCGCCACCGGCGGATCCGGCAACGCCAGTCCCGCCGCCGCCAACCGCTCCATCACGTTCCCCATCCATCCCCTCCAAGCAGGGCGTCTGCCAATCACCCCAGCCATCACCGGGTTTCCAATTCATGCCGCCCTCCCACCCTCCTCCCTGTCGCCCTTTGTCACCCCTGATCAGTTCCCACCAACCCCATCCGCAACCTTCCCATTCCCCTGTTCCCCAGCCTTCTCTAGCCTCTCCCCCCATGCTCCGCTCGCTCACCAACCTCATCGCAGCAGGTCACGAACTCGCCCTCGCCCAGATCCCTCCAGCCGTCGATGCCCTCGTCAGTGAATCCGTTCCTGCCTCCGACAAGGCCGACTTCCTCTCCGCCCTCGGACGCAAGGGCGAATCCCCCGCCGAGATCGCCGCCTTCGCCTCCGAACTTCGCCTCCGCTCCATCCCACTGCCCATCGATCCCGCACGCTTCCCCAACGGAATCCTCGATGTCTGCGGAACCGGCGGTGACAAACTCAATACCTTCAACATCTCCACCACCGTCGCCCTCCTCTGCGCCGCCGCAGGCGTCACCGTCGCCAAACACGGCAACCGTGCCATCACCTCCCAGTCCGGCAGCGCCGATGTCCTCGAAGCCCTCGGAATTCCCGTCGATCTCTCTCCCGAGGACGCCGCCAACAGCCTCCAAACCCATCGCTTCGCCTTCCTCTTCGCACCACGATTCCACCCAGCCTTCCGCCACATCGGCCCCGCCCGACGCATCTGCGCCGATCGCGGCGACCGAACCCTCTTCAACTACCTCGGCCCACTGCTCAATCCAGCAATCCCCTCCTTCCAACTCCTCGGCGTGGCCCGACCCGAACTCACCCAACCCCTCGCCCATACCCTCCAACAACTCGGTGTCCGTCGCGCCATGGTCGTCTCCGGTGCCGTTCCCGGCGGCGCTTTCCTCGACGAACTCTCCACCATCGGCCCCAACACCATCGCCGAATTCTATCAGGATCGCGGCTTCAGCTCGTCCGTCTGGTTCCCCTCCGATTTCCCACTCCTCCCCGCTTCCCTCGCCGATCTCGCCGGTGGCGACCGTCACGCCAACGCTGTCATCATCGAAAACCTGCTCCGCGGCCGGGATGACGGTCCCCGTCGCGATGCCGTCCTCCTCAACGCCGGCGCCGCACTCTTCGTCGCCGGGACCTGTCGCTCCATCGTCGATGGATGGGATCTCGCCGCCCAAACCCTCCGCTCCGGCAAGGCCTGGGATCTTGTACTCCAACTCCGCTCCTTCCCTCGCGCCTGATCGATGCCTGTGCTACTCCGCATGCACTCCCCAGCCCAATCCTCCCCGGCTTGCAGCCTGCGGCGCCGTGACTTTCTCCGGATCGGCGCAGTCGCCACCGCTTCCCTCGTCTCCGTCCGGTCCCTCGCCGCCCGACAACGCCACCCCGCCTTCGTCGATTATCCCTTCCAACTCGGAGTCGCCTCCGGCGATCCTGCTCCCGATGGCTTCGTCATCTGGACCCGCCTCGCTCCGCGTCCTCTCGAAGGCGGTGGCATGCGCGGCGAACCACTCCAGGTCGCCTGGGAAGTGGCCGAGGACGAACAGTTCTCCCGCGTCGTCCGTCGTGGCACCTCGTTCGCCCTCGCCTCCCTCGCCCACTCCATCCATGTCGAGGTCGGTGGACTCAAACCTTCCCGCTGGTACTGGTACCGATTCTTCTCCGCCGGTGAAGCCAGCCCCGTCGGCCGTTCCCGAACCACCCCCGCCCATGGCGAATCCGTCCAGCATCTCCGCTTCGCCTTCGCCTCCTGCCAACACTTCGAAACCGGCCTCTTCACCGCCTACCAACACATGCTCGCCGACGACCTCGACCTCGTCGTCCACCTCGGCGATTACATCTACGAAGGCCCCGCCGTTCCAGGTCGCGTCCGACAACACATCGGTCCCGAAATCAGGTCGCTGAGACAATACCGGGACCGCTACGCGCTCTATCGTTCCGATCCCGCCCTTCAGGCCATGCACGCCGCCGCCCCCTGGTGCGTCACCTGGGACGATCATGAGGTCGACAACAACTACGCCAACGCCCGATCCGAAGAGGCCAACGTCAAACCCATCGATCTCCTGCGACGCCGTGCAGCCGCCTATCAGGCCTACTACGAACACATGCCCCTTCGGCGTTCCCAGGCCCCTTCCGGCCCCCATCTCCAACTCTTCCGCCGCATCCAATGGGGTTCCCTCGCCCGATTCTTCATTCTCGATACCCGGCAGTATCGCACCGATCAGCCCTGTGGTGATGGCAACAAGCCCCAATGCCCCGAAAGCCTCCGCCCCGACGCCACCCTCCTCGGCCGGCGCCAACGAGATTGGCTCTTCAAGGGGCTCGCGTCTCCCAACTCCCAATGGAATGTCCTCGCCCAACAGGTGATGATGACCCGAGTCGATCGCAAGGCCGGCCCTGAGGAAGCCTTCAGCATGGATCAGTGGCCAGGCTATGAGTTCGAACGTCGTCGACTCCTCCGCCACCTCCACGATGCCTCGGTCGCCAATCCCATCGTCCTCACCGGCGATATCCATTCCAACTGGGCCAATCAACTCGGATGGGATCCCCTCCAACCTGACCAGTCGCTTGTCGGAGCCGAGTTCGTCGGCTCCAGTATCTCGTCCGGCGGCGATGGTCAGCGCGAACCGGCTTACCTTCCCGATCTCCTCTCCGAAAACCCTCTCGTCAAGTTCCACTCCGCCGAACGCGGCTACGTCCGATGCGATGTCACCCCATCGGCCTGGCAGTCTGACTTCAGGGCAGTCCCCTTTGTCAGCAGGCCCGGTTCCCCCTGCGAAACCCGCCGCTCCTGCCGCGTCGAGGCCAACAATCCCACGCTGCTCGTCTCCTGATCCATCCCCCAGCCCCCACTCCCAGTCCGGACTCCTGTAGCGCCTCCAGTCCTTCCGCGATATCCTTCCCCTACTTGTGAGCAATTCCCCGCAGATGTCCGCCCCGCGCCGCGTTGGCATTGTTTCCCTCGGCTGCGCCAAGAACCTGGTTGATGCCGAAATCATGCTCGGCTCACTCCTCCAACAAGGCTTCGAAATAACCAACGAGCCCGCCGAGGCCAACGCCATCATCGTCAACACCTGCTCTTTCATCGACGCCGCTCAGGAGGAGTCCGTCGACGCCATCCTCGAATCCACCGCGGTCCGCGACGCCCATCACCGGGGTCAGGCCGTCATCGTCTCCGGTTGCATGCCCCAACGCTTCCGCGAGGAACTCCCAAAGCTTCTGCCAGAAGTCGACGCATTCATGGGCATTGATCAGGTGGGCCAGGTCGGATCCATCGTGAATCAAGCCATTGCCACCCGCTCCACTCGCATTGCCCCCGCCAAACCTACCAAGCCATCCTCTTCCAAGGTCAAGGCCACCCTGGCCAGCCTGGACCAAGCCAAGCCTTCCTCCGATGATCCAGGCCTTTCACTCAAGGGTAGCCCTCGCCACAACAAGACTCGTCAGCTTCTAGCCGCTCCTCCCGCGTCGGATGCCTCCGTCGTCGATGTCCATGCGCGCCCAAGCTATATCCCCCAACACGACACCCCGCGATTCCGCCTTACCCCCAGGCACTTCGCCTATGTGAAGATCGCCGAAGGCTGCAACCACCCTTGCAGCTTCTGCACCATCCCAAGAATGCGCGGATCCCACCGCTCCCGCATCCAGACCGACATCATCCAGGAAGCCCGAAAACTAATCTCGGAAGGAGTCCGGGAACTCAACCTGATCTCCCAGGACTCCACCTACTACGGTCTCGACCTGCGCCCCAACCACTCGCGCGCAATCTCATCTCCGTCCCGTTTCAAGGCCGCTACCCAGTCCCTCCCCGCCGACGCTTCCACCCTTTCATCCCTCCTCCGGAGCCTCAACGACCTCCCCGGCAACTTCTGGATCCGCCTGCTCTATACCCACCCAGCTCACTGGACGGATGACCTCATCCAAACCATCGCCGATTGCCCCAAGGTGGCTCGCTACGTCGACATGCCCCTCCAGCACATCGACGATGAAATGCTCCGGCGCATGCGGCGCGAAACCGATGGCCAGTACATTCGCGATCTCATCGCCAGAATCCGCGCCGGAATCCCAGGCATTGCTCTGCGCACCACCTTCATCGTCGGGTTCCCCGGCGAAACCGAAGCTCGATTCCAGACACTCCTCGACTTCATCCGCACCACACGCTTCGAACGCCTGGGCATCTTCTCCTATTCCAAGGAGGACGGAACCATCGCCGGAAAAATGGAGGCTCAGGTTCCGCCCCGGACACGCCAGAGCCGAAAACTCAGGGCTATGAAGGCCCAACTCGCCATCGCCAACGAAATCTCCCAGTCATACGTCGGGCGTTCGCTGAAAGTCCTGATCGAGAATCAGGCCACATCCAAGGATCTGGAAAGGGCCAGCGTCTCCTCCTGGGAACATGGCCTTATCCGCAGCGAATGCCCCACTCCCCTCGTTCCTAAAGGCAACTACTGGATCGGCCGGGGAGAGGTAGATGCCCCCGACATCGACGGCCGCGTCTACGTGAAGGGTAAGGTACCCCAGGGGGAATTCGCCGAGGTCAAAGTCATCGGCCATACGGCCTATGATCTGATCGCCAAGCCCCTCTGACCATCCACCACCGAAGTCCCCCCCTCTCGCGCTGACGCCACAGGGGTCCCATGTTGTTCGGATTGGCTCCGGTAGGTATTCACTCAATCCTGAATGCACCACCCCAGCCGGAGCAGCGATTTCAATCCCGTGCCGCTCAAATGAAAATGGGCCGAATTCCATGG
>CAZDYB010000012.1:16881-19985 GCA_964509045.1 uncultured Akkermansia sp. | reverse complement strand
GGCGGATCGGATGGCGAGCAGGAGGAATGGGGTGATGAAGATCCATTCGTGGAATCGGGGACAGGCGATCGACGCCTTGGACGACATGGGCGGAGTTGTAGAGGGACGGGGTGGCGGGTGGCGAGGGGTGAGTGGGCGTGGCTGGAAGTTGGCGCTTTCCAATCCGGGAGGGGATCGGGAAACCTCCGGTACCGGAGTTGAGACATGTACACAGGCACCTACACCGCGATTGTGACGCCGTTCCGCGACGGCCAGTTGGATGAGACGGCACTGCAACAGTTGATCGAGATGCAGGTGCGCGGGGGCGTGGACGGGATTGTGCCGGTGGGGACGACGGGGGAATCGCCGACGGTGGATTACGATGAGCACATCCGGGTGATTGAGCTTTCGGTGAGGTTTGCCCGGGGACGGATCGCGGTGATCGCGGGGACTGGGGGGAATGCGACGGCGGAGGCGGTTCATCTGACGCAACGGGCGGAGAAGGTGGGGGCGGATGCGTCGTTGCAGGTGGCGCCGTACTACAACCGGCCAACGCAGGGCGGGATTTACGAGCATTTCGCGGCGGTGGCGCGGGCGACGAAGCTGCCGTTGATCCTGTACAGCATTCCGGGGCGGTGCGGCGTGGATATCGCGGTGGAGACCTGTGCGCGGTTGGCTCGGGATTTTCGGACGGTGGTGGGGATCAAGGAGGCGGGTGGGAATGCGGATCGGGTGAGCCAGTTGCGCGCGGCGTGCGGGCCGAGGTTTTCGATCCTGAGCGGGGATGATTCATTGACCTTGCCGTTCATGTCGGTGGGAGCGCACGGCGTGGTGAGTGTGGCGTCGAATGTGGCTCCGAAAGCGGTGAGTCGGATGGTGAAGGCGTATGCGGCGGGGGACCTGAAGACGGCGCAGAAGCTGCATGGCCAGCTTTATCCGTTGTTCAAGGACCTGTTCCTGGAGAGCAATCCGGCCCCGGTGAAGGCGGCGTTGGAGATGATGGGGATTGGGAACGGGGAACTGCGTTTGCCATTGGTGCCGGTGAGTGCGGCGACCCGGGCGCAGCTGGAGAAGACGTTGAAGGCGACCGGTGTGATGCGTTGAGGCCTTGGAGCGGCGAGTGCCACTCGGTGAGGTTGGACTGAACCTGAAAGCGGCAGTTCATCCATCCGCAGATGGCGCAGATGGCGCAGATGGAGGGGCGGAAATGACAGCACCCGAGCCCGGCGAAGACGTCACCTTGCAGGTGAATGGCACGCCCGATCCAAGCTCCTGATGATCTGCGTCATCTGCGCAATCTGCGGATCAAACTGCTTTTTCCAGGCTGAACGGCGACCGAACGTGGTCGCCCCGGTCCTTCACCACTTGTAGGCGACGGAGAGGGAGCCGAAGGAATCGATGTCCTCCTGCATCTTGAATTCCTTGCTTCGGACCATGTGGGTGTAAGCGAACTCCCAGCGTTTTCCGGAATAGACCAGGCCCAGCTTGAATTCACCGAGCAGGGGTTGGAGGGCGACGGAATGGGAGTCCTGATAAAGGTTGCCTTCGACCAGCGAGTTATGGGCGTAGACCCGTCCTTCAATGCCGAGGAAGGCGTAGAATCCGCGGCGTCCCGTGCCATCGAGTGGACGCCCGCCGGTGGGAGGCAGGACGTCGTCGATGGTCCGCCAGCCGAAGTCATCGGGGAGGTTTCGTCCGACGCGCCATTGGCCACCGAGCGCGGCGAAGGTCTGGATGGTGCCGGCCTGGATGCCGGCGAAGGGGATGAACTGGCCGGAGAAGGCTCCGCTGAGCGGGGCGTGGAAACGGAGTCCGCGGGAGTAGCGGAAGCCGATATCGGGTTCGTTGTGGAGTTGGTTGTCCCAACCCTCGGCGAGTTCCAGGGAGCGGAACCGGTGGAGGCCGTTCTGTGCCTGTTCGCCGAGGGCAGCGGGACCGATCATGCCGAGGGTGGATCCCCAGGAATCGATGACGGGAGTGCCCCCGGCGGTTTCGCCGCGTTTGAGCAGGGTGGCGCTCAGGTAAAGCCAACCGGCATAGGGACGTTCGTCTGGAAGAAGGGTCGGTGTATCGGTGTCGCGCGGTGTATAGATGTTCTGGGTGATGGCAAGGGCGAAGCGCCAGGTCTGGGGTTTCATCCCGAAATCCGGGAGCCAACGCGCGATCCGGCCGTCCCAGCGGATGTCGGAGTCGTCAAGGACATGCTCGGTGCCGAGCCAGGAAGCGCGTGAACCGTGGGTGTAATGCTGGTCGGTGCGGACGACGAGATCGTTCTCCAACCAGAGATTCAGGACGGGCCCCAGCAGCTGGGGGGCGTCAGCCATCGCGGCGGTGCCCAGGGCAACGCTGGCGGCAGCCAGGAGCGGGACGACGGATCGGATTGGATTCATGGGTCGGGTTGGAGTCGGGTCTGAGATCGGATAGGGAAGTCTGACGGGATTGGACCGTCCACCGGTGGAGCAGTCGGGAAGGTCAGGGGGCGAGATGACGGGCGGCATCGGAGGCCGAGGCATTCTCGTGGACGACGGCCATGAGGGCGCGGGTCATGCCGGCTGGATTGGCGTGCTGGATGATGTTCCGGCCGTAGACGATGCCGGAGGCGCCCTGTTCCATGAGGCGCTGGGTCCGTTCGAGGATTTCCTGGTCGGCGGCCTTGCCACCGCCGCGGACCAGGACAGGGATGCGACCGCTGATCTCGACGACCTTGTGGTAGTTCGAGACGTCATCGGTGGGATCGGCCTTGATGATGTCGGCGCCGAGTTCAACGGCCTGGCGGACGAGGGGAAGGATCTTGTCGAGGTCGCCATCGACCATGTAACCGCCGGCCTTGGTATTGGATTGGAAGACCAAGGGTTCGATCATGAGGGGCATGGCGTAGCGGTCGCATTCGGGTTTGATGCGAAGGATGTTCTGGATGCACTGATCGGTGACCTCGGGTTCGCCGGGGATGCGGAACAGATTGACGACGACGCAGGTGGCATCGAGGCGGAGTGCCTGTTCGACGGGGGCCTCGATGATGCGGCTGAAGAGAGCGCGGGGGAGTTGCGTGCCGTAGACATTTGCAACATCGGTGCGCAGGACGAGGGCAGGCTTGTCCTTCCCGGGGATCGACTGAAGATAATGGG
>CAZDYB010000012.1:14308-16871 GCA_964509045.1 uncultured Akkermansia sp. | reverse complement strand
GGTGAGCTGGACGGCATCGGGTGCGGCGGTGACGACGGTGCGGACGTCCTGGTCGAGGTTTTCGATTCCGGATAGGAAGCCGCGCTCGTTGAAGAAGCCGTGGTCAATGGCGACATCAAAGCAGCGTTGGGAACGGGGATTGAACAGGCGGTTGAGACGGTACTGTTTCATGCGATGCAATTGCGGGACCATTTCGTGGGGACCGGCTGAATAAGGGAAGAGCCAAATCGGGGCGGGGGTGGATTGGGCGGGGTGTTGGTGCGGGATGGAACGAGGGAATGAACAACATTGAGGTGATGATCTGCCTGGTGCTGCTGTTCATGGCGGTACCGGACCTGTGTCGGAAGCTGGGGCGACCTGCCCTGGCCTTTCCGGCCTTTGTCATCTTCGGGATCCTGCTGGGGCCATGGGTGACGCCGGGGGTGGGGACGATGCTGCAACAGGCGGGGCAGGTGGGATTCCTGTTGTTGTTGTTCGAGGTGGGACTGGAGATCGAGTTGCCGGTGGTGCGGACGTTGCTGAAGCCGCTTCGGTTTGCGTTGGGATGGTCGTGGTTCCAGTACCCGGTGATCCTGGGATTGGGGCGTTGGGTGGGGTTGAGCTGGATGGAGGCGATCGTGGCGACTGCCGCGTTGACGGCGTGTTCGGTGGGCATGACGCATGCGGCGTGGAAGCATTATCCGGGGCTCGACAAGGAGCAGGGGCAATTCACGTTGCATGTGATGGTGGTGCTGGAGGTGGTGTCGATCGTGTTGTTGGCGGTGGAGACGACGGCATTGGGGCGTGGACTGGACTGGATGGCGGTGGTGAGGGTGCTTGGGATTGGGGTGACGGTGTTGTTGATCGCGCGGTTTGGTGGTTCGTTGACCCGGGCATTCCAGGAAGTGCTGGAGCGTACGACGCATTGGCGGGTGCATTTCCTGGTGTTGCTGGTGCTGGCGGTGTGTGCGTTGGGGGAACGGATGGGATTGGACGGGGCAAAGACCGCGTTTTTCCTGGGGTTGTTCATGAGCCAGGCGAGCCATGACGGGCGGGGTTTGGAGGAATACATGGCGCCGGTGAGCCGGCGTTTCCTGATCCCGCTCTTTTTTGTGGCGTTGGGGATGATGATTCCGTGGCGGATGTTTGTGGATCCGGTGGTGTTGTGGGCGGTGTTGACGGCGGGGTTGCTGCTGGGGATGCGGGAGATCGTGCATCGGCGCTGGTTCCGGACGGCTTCACCGGCGCGGGCGTTCCTGTTGTTGTGCCCGAACATGACCATCGTGGCGGTGGCGGCGCGGGCGATGATGCAGCATGGGAGCGATCCGCGGATCCCGGCGTGGCTGTTGTTGACGGGACTGTTCATGACGGTGACGGCGATCCTCCTGTTGCCGTCGGGCCGGGCCGAGTTTGCGAGCGCGCCGGAGCCCGGGCCGGAGAGTGAAACCGGGAACGTTGCGGTGGGACTGGGGACGGGACAGGCTCCGGCTTCAACACTGGCACAGACATGACCTGCATCGGCATCGAGATTGGAGGAACCAAGCTTCAATTGGTGGTGGGTGATCACCTGGGGAACATCGTGGATCGCCGGCGCTACACGGTGGACCCGAAAGCGGGCGGGGCGGGCATCCGCAACCAGATCGCTGGAGCCTTGCCGGAATTGATGCGGGAACACGGGGCGGAATCGGTGGGGGTGGGGTTTGGCGGGCCGGTGGACTGGCGGACCGGGCGGATCTGTTGCTCGCATCAGGTTGCGGGCTGGCATGATTTCGAACTGGGCGAGTGGTTGCGGGAGCAGACGGGATTGCGGGTGCGGGTGGACAACGATGCGAATGTGGCGGCGCTGGGTGAGGCGAAGCGCGGGGCGGGGGTGGGGGGTGATCCGGTGTTCTGGATCAACATGGGCAGCGGGGTGGGAGGTGGGTTGGTGGTGGGGGGATCGGTCTATCACGGGCGGAGTCCGGGGGAATGTGAGGTGGGCCACCTGCGGCTCGACAAGTCGGGGGTGACGGTGGAGGAACGGTGTGCGGGATGGGCGGTGGACCGGCGGATCCGGGAGGCAGCGCTGCATCAGCCTGAGGGGTCGTTGGGTCGACGGGTGGCTGGGATGAACGGGGGCGAAGCACGGCATCTGGCGGCGGCGTTGGGGGAAGGGGATCCGGTGGCTCAGGCGATCCTCAGTGAGTTGGCGGACAACCTGGGATTTGCGTTGTCGCATGTGGTGCAGTTGCTGCATCCGGAAGTCATCGTGGTCGGGGGTGGCCTTTCGTTGGTGGGCGAGCCGTTGCGGGCGGCAGTGGCGGAGGCGTTGGGGCGGTATGTGATGGATTCGTTCCAGCCGGGACCGGCGGTCCGGTTGGCCGGGTTGGGGGAGGATTCGGTGCCGGTGGGCGCGTTGGTGTTGGCGGGTGGGGGTTGAGGGTGCGTCCTGACACCGCCTCCTCACGTTGACGCGCTACCGGCGACCGAACGTTGCCGCTCCGTTCGCGGGGATTGGGTGGAGTCGGTTTTCCAGTCGCGAGGGAGGCGGTCCGGGGGCACGATGTGGGGAGACGATGGAAACCGAGAATCTGCTGAAGAAGAC
>CAZDYB010000012.1:2310-14298 GCA_964509045.1 uncultured Akkermansia sp. | reverse complement strand
CTGCATGGCGCTCATCAACGGTTGGGGGCGCGGTTGGTGGAGTTCGGGGGATGGGACATGCCGGTGCAATACACGTCGATTGTGGACGAGCACCTGTGCGTGCGGCGTGCGGCCGGGATTTTTGACATCTGCCACATGGGCGAGGCGTGGGTGCGCGGGCCGGGGGCGGAAGAATTCCTGAATGCGACCCTGACGAATGATGTGCGGCGACTGACTCCGGGGCAGGGTCAGTACACCTTGATGTGTCGGGAGACAGGCGGGGTGGTGGACGATCTTTATGCGTACCGATTGGGGCCCGAAGAATTCCTGCTGATCATCAATGCATCGCGGATCGAACCGGACATGGCGTGGCTGAAAGAACGTCTGGCAGTCTTCAACGGAGCGGCGGTTGAATTGGAAGATGCATCGGCCCGGACCGGAGCGGTGGCGATCCAGGGACCGCGCGCGGTGGAGTTCATGGGAAAGGTGTTCGGGGGGAGTTCGAAGGGCGGGACGGCGGTGGGGGAGGTGGTAGGATTGAAGAAGAACGAGGTGGGGCTCTGGGATTTTGAAGGCGCACCGGCCTGGGTGGCGCGGACCGGGTACACGGGTGAGGACGGGTTCGAGGTGGTGTTGGGGGCTGACCGGGTGGAATCGTTGTGGAACCGGACCCTGGAAGTGGGACGTCCGATGGGTTTGCAACCGGCCGGATTGGGAGCGCGGGACACGTTGCGCACGGAGATGTGTTATCCGCTCTACGGGCACGAGTTGGATGAGGAGACGACACCGATCGAGGCCGGTCTGGGATTCTTCGTGGCGTTGGACAAGGGCGGGTTCGTGGGAAGGGAAGTGTTGGCGCGACAGAAGGTCGAGGGTGTGGGCAAGAAGTCGGTGGCGTTCCGGATGACGGACAAGTCGGCGCCGCCGCGGCCTGGATATCCGGTATGGCAGGAAGGGGTGAAGGTGGGAATGGTGGTGAGCGGAACGCAGAGTCCGTCGCTGAACTGCGGCATCGGGATCGCCTATGTGCCGCCGTCATTGGCGGAGCCGGGGACGAGGATTGAAGTGGAGATCCGCGGACGCCGTTTTGCGGCAGAGATCCTGAAGAAGCCTTTGTATCGGAAACCGGCCTGATCCGGGGAAACCCGGCGGCGGGCTGAAGTGTGGAGTTGAACATGTCGGAACAACCTCAGGACATACCGGTGGAAGTGGTTCCGCCCGAGACACGGGTTCCGCCGCGGATGACGGATGCGACGGACCCTGCCGGGGCGGGCACGGGCAAGGGAGCCGGGCCGGGTCCGTCGAAGAGTGGTATGGAGGGGCCATTGACCCCGTTTCATCCGGCGGCGGCGGGATTGATGCTGCTGGTGGACAACCTGTGGATGATGCCGGAGTTCACGGTGACGGCGGTGGTGCTGACCGTGCCGGCGTGTTTCTTCAGTGTGTTGATCCCGACCTGGATCATCCAACGCCGGATGCAGGGGGACAGCGTGGGGATGGCGTTCATGAAGGCGTTGTTCCTGGCGACGGTGGCGGCGGTGCCGACGTCAGTGACGGGAACGCCGGTGGGATTGGCGTTGCTGGCTTGGTTTGGGATCCGGCGTTTTCGGCAGTGAAATCGTTCGGTGCAACTTCGTTCATGGGACGACTGGGCTGGTGGGGAAGGCTTCCTGACACTGCCCTGTCGAGAGAACCCGATGGACGGGCGGCCAGGTCTTGGTGCGGTCCGAAGACCCATACTTCCATCGACACGCTACCGGCGACAGGCTGTCGCCGCTCCAGACCGGGACCTGCGGCAAGATGGGCCTGGTGGTGGTCATTGAAGGTCGCTTGCATCGTGTGGTGGATGGGGTCGTTGGCGTGGGGACAGGAAATCCGGTTCCAGCGGGACATTGCGCCGGTGCTGCGGGAACGGTGTGTGGGATGTCATCAGGTGGGCAAGGTGAAGGGGAGTTATCGCCTGGACACTTTCGAGTTGTTGATGAAGGCGGGAAGCAGCGGGTTGACGCCGGTGGTGCCGGGGATGCCGGGGGAGAGTCGGTTGGCGACGATCCTGCGGGAGAAGGATGTGGAGGATCGGATGCCCCAGGATGCCGAGGCATTGAGGGTGGAAGAGATCGGGTTGATTGAGCGTTGGATTGCGGCTGGGGCGACGTATGACGGTCCGGATCCGGTATTGGCCTGGGTGGTGGAGGAGGAAATGCCGGCGGCACCCGAGCGGTATGGCCGGCCGTGGCCGGTGACGGCGCTGGCCTGGGATCCGGAAGGGAACCGGTTGGCGGTGGCGGGATATCGCGAGGTGCGGATCCATGGGACGAATGGAGCCTTGCTGCATCGATTGGATCGTTTGCCGGAACGGATCGCGGGCCTTGCGTGGGGAGTTGGGGAGCGGTTGGCAGTGGCGGGTGGACGACCGGGGCGCGGGGGTGAGTTGTGGATGCTGACGGGGATGAAGGGGACGCGGCAGCGGTTGGGGACGTCGGGCGACCTGATGTTGGCGGTGGCATTCAGTCCGGATGGAAGTCGGTTGCTGGCGGGCGGGACGGACCAGGCGTTGTCGGTGTATTCAGTCGACGACGGACGGAGACAATTGCATCTGCCGCACCACGCGGACTGGGTGACGTCGGTGGCGTGGAGTCCGGACGGGAATCGGTTTGGATCGGCGAGCCGGGATCGGACGGCTCGGGTGTGTTCGGCGAAGACGGGCGAGGGAGAATCCGCGTTTACGGAGCATGGGACGGCGGTGGGCGGATTGGCGTTCGGGTTGGAAGGAAAATGGATCTGGAGTGGAGGCCGGGACCGGCGATTGCGGGCGTGGGATGGAGGGAATTCGGAGCAGAAGAAGAGTCTCGATGGCTGGGGGGACGAGGTGTTCGCGGTGACGCTGGGTGGTGGCCGGATCTGGGCGGCGAGCCGTGACGGACGGGTGGGGTCGTATCGGGCGGAGGACGGGGGCAAGCCGAGGGAATTCCGGGTGACAGGCGAGCGGTTGACGGCCCTGGCGGTGAGTGAGGTCGGGCGATGGATTGCGGTGGGAACACAGTCGGGAAGGGTGCAGATCCGGCGGATGGAATCGGAGGACAAGCCCGTGGCGGAATGGCGACAGGAGTGAACGGCCACGTGTGGCTTGAGACTGGTGGGCGGGGTCGGCAGGGTGTCGGGGCGATGGGATTGAAACCAGTGATGGGAAGGGTGGAGACGTCCTCGGACGAGGGTGAATGGTGGGGGGACGTGCGGGCATTGGCGGCGGGATTGGGGGTGGGTGGTGGATGGGAATCGGGTGGGATGACGCGGGTGGATGCGGTGACGGAGCAGTTGGAGGAATTCCTGACGGGTTACACGGATCGGTTTCTGGTTCCGGAAGAATGGCCGGTGATCGTGGCGGCCCACGGGCATACGTTGGCGGGGCGATCGACGGAATTGTTGATGCTGGACCGGGCGTGGGGTGAACGGGTGGGAAACCGGCCCTTTGCTGAGGCGAGCCTGCGGACGGGGCAACGCCAGTTGAACCGGTTGCGCCCGATCCGGGATCATCGGGTGGTGCAACGGTATGTGGATGCAGTGGCGGAAGGGCGGGCGCATGGATGGCATCCGTTGGTGTACGGGGTTTGGCTGGGGGTGTTCGGGTTGCCGTTGCGACAGGGTCTGATGCGGTACTCGGAACAGGTGTTGGGTGGTTTTGTTGAGGGCTTGCCGACAGGGCCGGGTATGGGGGTGGGGGAACGGGACCGGGTATTGGACCGGGTACAGATGCGGTTGCCGGCTGAGTTGGGACGGTTTCTGCCAGCGACGTTGCCGGTGGTGGTGTGAGGACTGGATGGAGGGGCGATGAAGGGAAGTAGACGATGACACCGATGCTGATCCTGGGAGTGGCGGCGCTCTATTTCGGGGCGTTGTGTGGGATCGCGTGGTGGACGGGGCGGCGGGCGGATGCGGCGGGCTATTTTCTGGGGAACCGTGAATCCCGATGGTGGCTGGTGGCCTTTGGGTTGATCGGGGATTCGATGTCGGGGGTGACCTATATCTCGGTGCCGGGGACGGTGACGACGGATGGGTTCAGTTATTTCCAGATGGTGTTGGGGTATGTGCTGGGATACGTGGTGATCGCGGAGGTGTTGGTACCAATGTATTACCGGTTGAACCTGACATCGATCTACGGGTTCCTGGGGCAACGGTTCGGGTTGGTGGCGCAGCAGACGGGGGCGGGATTCTTCCTGGTATCGCGGTTGTTGGGGGCGGCGGCGCGGCTTTATCTGGCGGCGAATGTCTTCCAACGGTTTGTGTTCGAGCCGATGGGCGTGCCGTTTGTGGTGACGGTGGGATTGATCATCCTGTTGATCCTGGCCTACACGGTGCAGGGCGGGATCCGGACGTTGGTGTGGACGGATTTCTTCCAGAGCGGGTTCCTGGTGTTGGGGGTGGTGATGAGCCTGGTGATCATCGCCAGCGACCTGGGGATGGGACCGGTGCAACTGGTGACGAAGGTCTGGGAAAGTGACCTGTCGCGGGTGTTCGACTGGGATTGGCGGTCGAAGGGATACTTCTGGAAACAGTTCTTCAGCGGGGCGGCGATCACGGTGGTGATGACGGGGTTGGACCAGAACAACATGCAGAAGAGCCTGTCCTGTCCGTCGCCGCGGGATGCGAAAAAGAACCTCTACCTGTTCAACCTGGTGCAGTTGCCGGTGAACCTGTTTTTCCTGTCGTTGGGGGTGTTGCTCCACGCCTACGTGGTGGCGCGCGGGCTCAACATGCCGGAAAAGACCGATGAACTGTTTCCTTCGCTGGCCCTGCAGCATCTGGGAACGGGAGCGGCGGTGGTGTTCATCCTGGGATTGACGGCGGCGACGTTCAACAGCGCGGACTCGGTGCTGACCACGCTGACGACGTCGTTCTGCTATGACTTTCTGGGCCTGGAGAAGCGGACGGACCTGGACGAGGCGGGACGGCGGCGCTGGCGGCGCTGGGTGCACTTCGGGTTCGCGATGGCCTTGCTCTGGGTGATCCTGGCGTTCAGGGCGGCGGGCAACCTGCCGGTGATCAAACTCGTGTTCCAGATGGCGACCTATACGTACGGACCGTTGCTGGGATTGTTCGCGTTGGGTTTGGCGACGCGGATCCGGGTGGGAGGGCCCTGGGTGCCGGTGGTGTGCGTGTTGTCGCCGGCGGTGTGTGCGTATCTGTCGGGGAAATCGGAGGAATGGCTTTGGGGTTACCGGTTCGGGACAGAGCTGTTGCTGGTGAATGCGCTGATCACGGTGATCGGGTTGGTGTTGGTGGCGAGGAAGCCGGAGGTGAAGGAGGGGTGAAGGGTGGGGCTGGGGGTGGGGTGTGGGACTTGTGGGACTTGTGGGACTTGTGGGACTCTTGGGACCAAAAAAAGACCCGGCGACCAAGAGGTCAGCCGGGCTGAGGGCTACGGGGCCCAGGGGTGGCCTGGGTTGTGGGATCAATGGCGCTTGATGCGCACGTTGCGGAAGGAGACGGGGTCGTTGTGGCCGGCGAAGCCGAAGTGACCTTCGGCGAGGTCCTTGCCGGGGTGGGGGGAGTTGGCCATGAAATCCTTCACCGGGGCGAGGTCGGCATCGAGGATGAGGGTGCCGTTGAGTTCGACGCGGATGCGGGAGCCTTTGACAGTGACTTCCTGGAAGTTCCATTCGCCGGTGGGGCGTTGGTAACCGCGTTGGGCGGCGGCCATGCCGTAGGCGGAGCCATGGGTCTGGCGGGGATCGAGCTTGGACTTGGTGACCTCCTCATACTTGTCGTCGAGGACCTGGAGTTCGCACATGCCGGCATAGGCGGGATCGCCGGAGCCGGGATAACGGATGGCGAGCCCGTTGTTGCCGCCGGGAGGGAGCTTGAACTCGAGTTGGGCGGTGAAATCGGAGAAGCGTTCCTGGGTGAAGAGGGTACCGCCCTTGCCGGCCTTGCAGCGGATGGCGCCATCGACCACCTCGTAGTTGTCGAGGGGACCGGTCCATCCGGCGAAGTCGACGCCGTTGAAGGCGGGCCAGAAGCCCTTGTCACCGGACTTGGCGGCGAGGATCTGGTTGGCCTCGGTGGAACCGATTTCGCGAATGAAGATGTTCTTCCAGCGGATTTCACCGCCGTGGGTCTGGAGGAGGATGGGGCCGCGGGCGGGGACGGGGGTCTTGCGGTCGTAATAGTTTTCGAGGAGGGCGTGATCGACGACCAGGCGACCATTGAGCCACACGGAGACGCGGGAACCGACCATGAGGACGCGGAACTGGTTCCATTCACCGAAGGGTCGGTCGGCGAGGACGAGGGGATCCTTGCCGGGTGCGCCGGGTGAATTGTTCCACAAACCGCCGGAGCCCTTGGCGCGGCCGAGGTTCTGGGTATCGGGCTCGGAGGAATCCCAGATCTGGACCTGGGGAACGCCGCGAAGATAGATGCCGGAATCCGCCTTGGGGACGGTCTTGTATTCGACGAGGAACTCGAAGTCGCCGTAGGGCTGTGCGGTGCAGGCATAGGCGCCGAAGCCGTCGTTCACGAGTTCGCCGTTCTCGGCGTACCAATGGGGTTTACCGGTCTTGGGATTCACCTCGAGCATGGAGGCGGTCCATTTGCCGACCTGGGCATTGCGGTCGGCCTCGGACATGGCGGTGAGCTTGCGATAGTCGAAGGTATCGCCACCGACCCAGCCGGTGAGATCCTTGCCGTTGAAGAGGGCCTTGAAGCCGACAGGGGGTTGGGACTGGGCCAGTGCGGGAAGGGCACTGGTGAGGAGGAGTGCTGCGCCGGCGGCGGCAGCCTGGAGGAAACCGCGGCGCGGTAGAACGAGGTTCATGTTGAAACAAGGTTGCGCCCCCGCGTGGGGACGGGTCAAGGCGCGGGGCGGGATCCGTGGTCGGATCAACCGATTGCCGAGTCCGCTCAAACCGACTGGAGCTGCAGGAGCTGTCCGACCGAAGCGGTTCCGGTGGTGCCCAGTTGATGGATCACGCAATGCGCGGCGGCCATGGCCAGTTCCATGGCTTCATCCAGCGTAGCTCCGGCGGCCAGGGCGGCGGTCAGATTGGCCGTGACGGCATCGCCGGCGCCCACGATGTCGATGGGACCGCGCAGGGGAAGGGTGGGGCGATGCTGGGTGGAACCGTCGGGAGCGGCTCCGATGATCCCGCGTTCGGCGAGGGTGATGAAGACGGGGCAGGCGTTGGACCGGGCGAGATCGGCGGCGGCGGCATGGACATCCTCGAGCGAGTCGAAGGGATGTCCGGCGAACCGTTCCAGTTCGGCGGCGTTCATCTTGAAGATCACCGGGGGAAATCCGCGGAGCGACCGGCGTGAGTCGGCCACAATCGGCACCTCAGGCCGGCGTCGGGCGAGCCGGGCCACGGCTTCCAACACCGGATCCGTGACCGTTCCCGTCCCGGCCAGATCCACCTGATCCATGAGGATCACGGCATCGAGGGAATCGGCGATGGCATCCAGGTGGCGCGCGAGTGCGACCGACACGTCGGGCGGGGTGGGATCCCAGTTCTTGAGATCGAGCCGATTCAACTCCTCGGGTGGGCGGCCCGGATGATGAAGGAGCGGTTTGGTGTAGGTGAAGGTGTGGCGACGGGGCACGCGGAGGAATCCGTCCAGGCGCACTCCGGGCTGGGCCTCCAGGGCGCGGGTCAATTCCCAGCCTTCACCGTCGTCGCCGGCGATGCCGACGGGTTGGAGTTTGCCGATGCCGAGGGCGACGAGGTTGTTGAGGATCGTGCCGGCGGCACCGGGTTGGCATCGGACGCCGGTGATGTTGTGGACGGTGAGGCCGGTCTCGAGGGAGATCTCGGCGCGGGCGGGGTCGATGTCGAAATAGCGGTCGAGACAGAAATCTCCGACGACGGCGAGGCGGAGGTGGGGGTAACGGGCGGTGACGGAGTGGAATCGGTCAGGGGACATGGGAAGGATCCGCCGTGGTGAGTTGGGAATGGAGATGCTGGATGAAGGCGAGGTTGTCGGACTGCACGTAGTGCATGGAACCGCCCATCCGGGAGAAGCTCTTGCAGAAGCGGAGGTAGTAGGCGGGATTGGTCTTCGGGGGTTCACCCTGGGACCAGTCCCAACCGCCGCCGTCCTGGAGATCCACGACAAAGATGGAATGGCCGGCGACAGCGGTGCGCCCGGATTGGAAGCGGAGGTTGTGGACGCAGCTCAGGGACTTCTCGAAGACCTGGGGCGCCATGATGGCGGACCCGACCGAGAGCACGACGCCGTCGTCGAGACCTTCGACAGCCCCGGCGAACAGTCTGAAATCCTCGCCGGCGGCGCGTCCGATGACGGCGCCGTTGAAGTGGGGATGACAGGAGATGATGTCATAGCCGATGCCGGGATGGACGGTGACCGGGACGCCGAGGCGCCAGGCCTGGGCAAGGATGCTGGCGGTCTTGAACCCGTGTTCCACCGGGTGACGACCGGGGGCCAGACTGAAGCGGGATTGGGCGGCGAGGAGATCGGCCACGGCACCGGCGAGGGGATCTCCGGCGAACTGGAGCAGCAATTGTTGCAGTTCGTCGGGGGAGGGGAGGTCGCATCCGTCCTCGAGGATGAACCGGCCGAGGGCGCGGCCGTAGCCGAGGCCGGAGAGGGCGCCGGACAGCAAGGCGAGATGGATGTTGCGGCCGGTTTCGTCCCAGGTGCCGAACGTGCCGGTGGCGACGTTCTGTTCGACGGATTCGGTGGAGCGGCCGAGCCAGGCGTATTCCCAATCGTGGATGGTCCCGGCGCCATTGGTGGCGAGGTGGGTGATCCAGCCCTGCTGCATGAGGTCGGTGAGGAGCAGGGCGGCGCCATTGCGCAGGAGATGGGCGCCGTACATGAGGATCACCTGGGCATCCTTCTCGCGGGCGAGCCGGATGCGTTGGGCGGCGAGTGCGGCGGCGGCGGAAACGGCGGGATCGACAGGGATGAGGGGACGGTCGAGGGGGACGAGGATGTCTTCGACGCGGGTCAGGCTGCGGCGGGAAGCGAGGGGGAGGACGCGGAGACGGGAGAGGTCCAGGGGACGGGCGATGGGCATGGCTTACTTGGCGAGCCCGCGTTGGCTGGCGTAGGCGAAGGCGACGAGTTGATCGAGTTCGGGGGAAGTGCCGAGTTCGGCCTGGACGCGGGCAAGTGCGTTGGCGGTGGTGAGGCCGGAACGGAACAGGATCTTGTAGGCCTTGGTGAGGGCGGTGATGGAGTCGATGGGGAACCCGCCGCGTTCGAGGCCGATCTTGTTGATGAACCGGGTGGAGGCGGGATTGCCATCGGCCATCATGAACGGGGCGATGTCCTGAACGACCTTGGAACAGCCACCGACCATGGCATGCCGACCGATGCGGCAGAACTGATGGACGGCGGCGAGGCCGCCGATGATGGCGTGGTCCTCGACGACGACATGTCCGGCGAGGGTGGCGACATTGGACATGATGACGTGGCTGCCGACGTGGACGTCATGGGCCAGGTGGGTATAGGCGAGGAAATGGTTTTGGGAACCGACGAGGGTGGCGTGGCCATCGGCGGTGGCGGCGTGGACGGTGGAGTATTCGCGGAAGACGTTCTGGTTTCCGATGACGACGCGGGTGATGCCGCCGGTCCATTTGAGGTCCTGGGTCTTGGCGCCGAGACAGGCGAAAGGGAAGATCTCGTTGTCGTGGCCGAGGGTGGTATGGCCTTCGATGACCACGTGGGAATGGAGACGGCACCTGTCTCCGAGGACGACTTCGGGACCGATGACGCAATACGGGCCGATCTGGCAACCGTCCCCGATGCGCGCTCCCGGTTGGATGATCGCGGTGGGATGGATGTCGGTCATGGGAAGGGGGCGGGGATCAGCGATCCATCAGCATGAAGGTCACGTTGGCTTCGGAGACGGCCTCGCCATCGACGCGACAGATGCCGCGAGCCTTGCCGATCTTGCCGCGGGACTTGGTCATCTCGACCTCGATGACGAGGGAATCGCCGGGGCGCACTGGTTTGCGCCATTTCACGTCTTCGGCGGACATGAAGTAGGCGAGTTTTCCGGCGTTTTCGGCCTGGCGCATCATGAGGATGCCGGCGACCTGGGCGATGGCTTCGAGTTGGAGGACACCGGGCATGATGGGGTGCCCGGGGAAATGACCTTCGAAGAACGGTTCACCGATGGTGACCTGTTTGAGGGCAGTGATCCTGTTGCCTTCGATGCGGGTGACGCGATCGACCATGAGGAAGGGGGGGCGATGCGGAAGGACCTTCATGACCTGCATGGTGTCAAGGGTGGCCCCGTCGCGGATCAGTGCTTCGGTGGACGTTTCGGGGGTGTGGGACACGGCAGGTTTGGTGCGGCGTTCGGCCGGTTTTTCCGTGGGGCGATCCGGAGAGACGGGCGGTCCGAAGGTCTGGGCGGCCTCGAGGGGTTTGCGGGCCTGGGCGACCAGGGCGCGGGCGAGTTCGGTATTGGCCTGGTGACTGGGGCGGACGGCGATGATGTGTCCGTGGATGGGTTGGCCGACGAGGGCGAGGTCTCCGATGATGTCGAGGATCTTGTGTCGGACGAATTCCTCGCGGTAGCGGAGGGGTTCGGTGGTGAGGACGGCGTCATCGCGGATGACGATGGCATTTTCGAGGGAACCGCCCTTGATGAGGCCGTTGCGGATGAGGTACTCGATTTCCTCGAAGAAACAGAAGGTGCGGGCGTGGCAGAGTTCGGTGGCCCAGGATTCGGGGGTGACTTCGAGGCTGAAGAACTGGGTGAACCGTCCACCGCGATCGGAGCTGGTGCAGGTGATCTTGAAGCCGTTGTGGGGGAAGACGGCCATCTGGGTATCGCCAAGCGTGACCTCGATGGGGGAGCGGACCTTGAAGGGTTCGAAGGATTCGTTCTGGGCGACGATCTCGGCCTCGCGAAGGATCCGGGCGAACTCGCGGGCGGAGCCGTCGGCGATCGGGGGTTCGTTGGCGTCGAGTTCGATGATGGCATTCTGGATGCCGGCACCGGTGAGGGCGGCGAGGACGTGTTCGACGGTATGGATCCGGACGGGTCCCTTGGCGAGGGTGGTGGAGCGTTGGGTATCGGTGACGAATTCAGCCCGGGCTTCGATTTCCGGCCGACCCTCGAGATCGATGCGGCGGAAGCGGAAACCGGAGTTGGCGGGCGCAGGGAGGAAGGTCAGTTGGACCTTGTTGCCGCTGTGCAGGCCAATTCCGGAGTAGGACGCGGGATTCTTGAGAGTGTGCTGTTGCGGCACGGGGCGTTGTTGTAACGGAGCGCGGGACCGGGGCGCAATGTCCCATTGCGGAAGGAGACCCGTGGGCAACGCGTTGGGCAGGCTCAGGCGTGCCAGCCGTGGTTTTCCCGGACCTGAAGCATGGCGGCGAGGATGTTGTTCCAGGTCTCCTGCTTCTTCATGGTCTTGTTGGGGAACATGCAGCCATCCCAGCAGATGTGGGGGGTCTTGCGGGTGACCTTGCCCTTGTCATCGCGGAGCCAGTACCCGGCGTCGCGCGGGACATTGAGTTTTCCGTTGGGATCATTGACCGGGCAATGTTTGCCGGTCTTGTCGTGGGAACCCGACCCTTTCACGGTGGCGTCGTTCTGGGCGACGTGGAAGTCGAAGGTCCAGGGCCGGAGTGCGGAGGTCATCGTCTTCATGGCCTGATGGAAGGCCTCGGGTTCCCAATGGAACTTGGCGGGGACGATGCGGTGTTCGGGGGCGTTGTAGCCGAGGGTGTAGAGGAGGGTATGGGCCATGTCGGCCTGGAACCCGACGACCCTGGGCATGCCGGTTTCCTCGAGGAGTTGCACCATGTATTGCCAGGAATGCATGCCGGCCCAGCAGATCTCGCCTTCGGCGGCGAGACGTTCGCCCAGTCCCTTCGCCACCTTGCCGCCTTCGCGGAAGGTCTGGGCGATGAGCTTGGTGTTGGCCTTGGGATCCGCGGACCAATCATGGACGGAAGCGGCGGAATCGATCCGCACCACGCCGTACGGGCGGACCCCGAGTTCACGCAATCGTGCAGCGATCTTGCATGCCTTGC
>CAZDYB010000012.1:0-2300 GCA_964509045.1 uncultured Akkermansia sp. | reverse complement strand
CACCGCGTTCACCCAGTTGGCACGCTTGGTTTCGTCGCCCATGGCCGAACCGTCGAACCACACCGGCGCCACCACCGACCCCACGACGAATCCCCGGGACTGGATCTTCTCGGCCATGGCCTTGATGCCGTCGTCGGAGATGTCGATGTCGACGTGGGGGTTGTAGAGGAAGAGATCGACGCCATCGAAACGGACTCCGTTGACCTCGGCCTTCGCGGTGAGGTCGAGCATGGTGTCGAGGTCGATGAAGGGTTCGGCGCCTGGGCTGCCCTTGCCGACGAGGCCGGGCCACATGGCATTGTGCAGTTTCGGGAAATTGTTGGCGGGTGCGATCTTGCTCATGATGGAGATGGTCTGGGGGTTTGATTGCCGCAATCCCGCGCGATCGGCAAGGACGAGTTGGGTGAATGCATCGTCCGCTTGCCAGAAATCGGGGGGGTCGATCAGGATCGGCCATGGGAGATGCGCCGCTTCTTACCGAAACTGATCGCTGTTTTTACCTGCCCGCCTCGGAATTCTTTCCGGCCCATCACCTCACGGGCCTGACTTACGATGACGTGTCGCTGGCCACGCTCCATTCGGAGGTGTTGCCCCGCGAGACCCAGTTGGATGTCCGGCTTGCCGAAGGGGTGGATCTGCATGTGCCGCTCGTCTCGGCGGACATGGATACCGTCACGGAATCGCGCATGGCCATTGCCATGGCGCTCAACGGCGGCCTGGGACTGATCCACTACAACATGGCCGAACGGGACCAGTTGCGGGAGGTGTCCCGGGTCAAGAACCACGTCCACGGCCTCATCCAGGAACCGATCAAGGTCTCGCCGGACCAGTACATCGGGGACGTGCTGGAATTGATCGAGGAGAAGCGGTTCTCGTTTGCGACCTTCCCGGTGGTGGATGGCGAAGGACGGTTGCTCGGGTTGTTGCCGGGGCATGTGGTGAAGCCGCGTTATGCCCGGCGTCGGGTGGCTGAGGCGCTGACTCCCCGCAGCCAGGTCAAGACCCTGCACGTTTCCGAATTGCAGCCCGATCCCATAGCCCGGGCCGACCGCTTCTTCACGGATCATCCCGGCATCCACAAACTCCTGGTGGTCGATGCCGAGGATCGCCTGCACGGGTTGTTCACGTTGAGTGACATTGAGCGGATCACGCTGGAACGAAGCGCCCAGGTGAAGCCGGCGCGGGATCCGCAGTTCCGGTTGCTGTGCGGTGCCGCCATCGCCACGCCCCGCAATTCCGAGGGACAGCTGGATCGCGACCGGATCGTCGGTCATGTGGGAGCGCTGGTGGAACGTGGGCTCGACGTGGTCGCGGTCTCCACCGCCCATGGCCACAGTCGCGGGGTGGGTGAGGCGGTGCGGCTGTTGAGGGATGCGTTTCCACGGTTGCCGATCATCGCGGGGAATGTGACCAGCGGTGCCGGGGTCGAGTTCCTGGCGGCGGCCGGGGCGAACATCGTGAAGGTGGGGCAGGGACCGGGTTCCATCTGCACGACCCGGATCGTAGCCGGGGTGGGCATCCCGCAGTTGACCGCGCTCTATGTGGCGTCCGAAGCGGCCCGCCGTGTGGGGGTCACGTTGTTGGCCGACGGCGGGATCACGAAGTCGGGAGACATCGTGAAGGCATTGACCCTGGCGGATGCGGCGATCTGCGGCGGCCTGTTCGCGGGTTGTGCCGAGGCTCCGGGCCAGATCATCGAGATCAACGGCAAGCTGTATAAGCAGTATCGCGGCATGGGCAGTCATGCGGCGATGAAGGCCGGATCAGCGGCGCGTTATGGGCATGCCAGCGATGCCCCCCGCAAGGTCGCTGCCGAAGGAGTCGAAGCGCTCAAGGAAGTGTCAGGTTCCGTCGATGCCGTCCTCACCCAGTTGGTGGGTGGGATCCAGTCGGGACTCGGGTATCTCGGTGCCATCAATCTGGCGCGGCATCGGGCCCGGGCGCGTTACATCCGGGTCAGCCCGGCCGGCCAGCGCGAGGCGGCGCCGCACGACATCATCGAGGTGAAGGCGACGCACGCGGTGCCAACGCCGAACTGATGTTGGGAGTCGGTGCTGCGAGGTCCACCGATCCGGATGGAAGATCCCGGTGGGTTGTCCGCAGATGGCGCAGATGACGCAGATGGGGAGGGCAGCCTGAGGGATATCGGATGTGGTGTTCGCCCGGGAACGGGCAGCGTTTCTCGGCTGCGGCGTGCTTCCATCTGTGTCCATCCGTGAAACCCGTGGTGTAAGACAGGACTTCTTGTGAACCCCGGATTTCACGGATGAGCACGGATGAGTCGGGGTCAGGGAGCTGGG
>CAZDYB010000011.1:7251-20046 GCA_964509045.1 uncultured Akkermansia sp. | reverse complement strand
CATCATCCATACGCGCTGCCCTCCGGCACCGCTGCGCCTCATTCACCCCGGATCCCACCAAAATCCGCTCCACTGAAATCGATCTCGTAAATCATCCCCTCATGGCCAACCACAAAGTGCCGGCCGGACTCGTCGCGTCCGAACGAAACCAACCCCTGCGGCACCGTCCCGATCTGTCGGACTTTCTCCAATACACCGTTCGTCTGGGTGACACCGAAGATCCGTTTCGAGGTGAAGTCGCCACAGAGGTAGACCCCATGGAATGAAGACGCTGGATCACCCCGGATGACGTGGCCGCCGGTGATGGAATTGCCGTACTTCCTCCCATAGGCAAATACCGGCGGGGTATAGGTCAGGCCCTCCTTCCGATACTGGTTCGAAAAGGGTTCGAACCCCTCGAAGACGCTCCAGCCATGGTTTTCACCCTTTCTCACCAGTGCCACTTCCTCCACCCGATCCTGCCCGACATCCGCCATCCAGAGATCGCCCTTCAACGGATCAAAGGCGAACCGCCAGGGATTGCGGAAACCCGAGGCCCAGATCTCGGGCGGCACTCCCGACCTCCCGACAAACGGATTGTCCTTCGGCACGCCATACGCCCGGCCCGGATCCCTCCGGTCCACATCGATCCGCATCATCTTTCCCAACAGCAATCCCATGTCCTGCGCGTGTCCGTTGGGATCGTTGTGCGGGCCCGTGTCGCCCATCGCAAAGTAAAGAAACCCCTCCGGACCAAACTGAAGACATCCGCCGCTGTGATCCTCGGCAACGCTCACGATCCTGATCAGGCGCCGGCCCGGTTGACCGGAGTCACTTCGTAGATCCGGTGCAAGCTGTCTCTCGACCACGACGGTGGCCACCGCGCCTTCCTCGAAGACCTGATACTTGAGGTAGTACTTCCGGTTCTCGCGACATCGCGGATGAAACGCGAGGTCCAACAACCCGTTCGGCCCGCGATCACTGAAAACCTCCCCACTCAGATCCATGAAGACACTCCGGGTCTCGTCCGGCGCACCCTTCTCCATCCGCCAGATCAGCCCCTTCTGATGCAGCACCAGGAAGGTGTTGCTCAGTCCCGGCACCTGATGGAATGCCGTCAGGCCGGTCTGGACCCGGCCGCGGGGCACCTTCAGTTCCTGGGTGAAGAACGGCTGCACCTTCACCGGCCGGACCAGTTCCGGAATGTCACGCGGCATCCCGTGATTCCCGACCAGAGCTGAATCCGGCAGTTTCAGCGTCGTGAGATACTCCGTCAGGTCGGTGAACTCCTGCAGGCTCAAGCCGGCGTGCAGTCCCTCGGGCATCAACGATGCCTCGCTGCCTTCCCGGGAAAGGATCTCATCCCGGGCAAGGCTCACCAACACCCCATCCCCTCCCATCAACCGCACCCCGGAGGCATCCACCTGCTTCAACACCCCCGTAAACGTCCGCCCATCCCGCGTCTCCACCATCACCGTGCCATACCCGGGGGCAATCCGCGCCGACGGCTCCAGGATGGACTCCACCAGGTCGCGCCGGCCAAAGGCATCGCCCGCCGCCGCCAGATCCGGTCCCGCCTTGCTGGCGCTGCCATCCGTCGAATGACATCCCGCGCAGGCCAACCGTTGGTCGTCCGCGAAAAGCCGCGCTCCACGTTGGGCATCGCCAGGCCGTGTCCATGCATGACGCCGAAACTCGTCCGGACCCGGAATCCTCGGAGCCTGGGCCCGCGCCATGACACCCGCCAGAACGAGACCCAGGAAGGCCAACCCGCAGATCGATGTGCTCAAGGGATTGATCCGGGCACGATGCCGACTCCGGTTTGCGGGTCAATGCAGGCGTTGGTCCCGACACGGGTTCGTTCCCGGCCGCCCCTCGCAACCTTGCACTCTTCAACCTCCCATCCCTAACCTGCCCCCATGCGTTCCCTCTTCCCGATATCCCTCGCGATCACCTGTCTCGCCGCGTCCCCAACCCTGGCCGTCGACAGCCTCGGCCGGGACCTGGCTCCCGGCCCCAAAGCGGTTCCCGTGTCCCGGGTCTATCCGGCGCATGGATCGGTGGATCGGCTCGATCCTGCGCTGGACGGATTGATCGCGCCCGGCACCCAGATGGAGAAGTTGGCCGAAGGGTTCAACTGGTCCGAAGGCCCGACCTGGCTGCGTCGGCAACGCATGGTGGTGTTCTCGGACGTCCCCGAGAACGTCATCTACGGCTGGTCCGAGTCCGCCGGGATCACCACCTTCCTCAAGCCCAGTGGCTACACCGGCACCGCCCTCGATTTCCGCGAACAGGGTTCCAACGGACTCACCACCGACCGCGCCGGCAACCTCATCGTGTGTCAGCACGGAGACCGCCGGATCTCCCGCTACGACGGCAAGGGCCGGTTCACTCCACTCGCCCAGTACTTCCAGGGTCGCCGGTTCAATTCCCCCAATGACCTCACCTACGATCGGAAGGGCAACCTGTACTTCACCGACCCGCCCTATGGCCTCCATGGACTCGACCAAAGCCCCCTCAAGGAACTCATGTTCAATGGCGTCTATGTCCTGCGCCCCAACGGCAAGGTCGAACTCCTCCACTCCGGCATGACCTTCCCCAATGGCATCGCCCTCTCCCCTGACGAACGCACGCTCTACGTCAACCAGTCCGATCCCCGCAAACCCATCATCATGTCCTTCCCGGTCCGCGACGATGGAACACTTGGCGAAGGCAAGGTCTTCCATGATACCAGCCCGCTTGCCGCCCGGGGCGGCAAGGGCTTGCCCGACGGCCTCAAGGTGGATGTCCGCGGCAATGTCTTCGCCACCGGTCCCGGCGGAGTCCTCATCCTCAATCCCGAGGGCAGCCTCCTGGGCGTCCTCAATACCGGTGAAGCCACCGGCAACTGCTGCTGGGGCGATGACGGATCCACACTCTACATCACCGCCGACATGTACCTGCTCCGGATCCGAACCCTCACCCGGGGTGCCGGCTGGACAAGGTGATCCCATGGAGGAATCCGAGACCATCCAGTGCCCGTTCTGTGGGCAGGCCTTCGAACTGCTGATCGACACCAGCCTCGCCCAGCAACGGTTCACCACCGACTGCGAAATCTGTTGTCGACCGTTCGAGGTGATCGCGGAATGTGAACCGGGCGAAGTCCTGTCACTGGAGGTCCAGGGTTGAATCCGTACTTCCAGCCCGGCAGGCGTCGCCATCAGGGAATCCCCGATCCCTCCAAGGGTTGATCCCCGGACGGGTTCAGGGTTCACCCACGTTACCAAGCCGTCCGGACCAAGCGTATCTTGCTCCCGTCAACGCAAGAAAGGCGAACCAATGAACTCCAAGGACGGTCTGCTCGAAACCCTCGCTCAATCCCAGATCTTCCTGGGCTACGAACGTGCATTCGGCGATGCCACGGGTCTGCCGCTTACCCTGCGGACCCCGGATGCCTGGCAGGTTGCCCAGAAGGACAATCCACACCGCAACCCGTTCTGCGCCCTCATGGCAGCCCAGAGCCGGAGCTGTGCCGCATGTCTTCAGATGCAGCAGGAATTGTCCGCCAAGGCCACCGACGCACCCGTCACCGCCACCTGCTTCGCCGGCCTTTGCGACAGTGCCGTACCCGTCAAGCTCGGGGATCAGGTCATCGGGTTCCTCCAGACCGGTCAGATCGCCCTGCGCCAACCCACCCGGTCCGGCTTCAACAAGGTGCGTGCCCGGCTCGATGAACTGAAGGTTCCGGGCGATCGCGAAGCCTTCGAGAAGGCCTGGCTGGAGTCGCCTCACCTGTCGCGTCGTCAATACGAGGGCGCCGTCCAGTTGCTTGCCTCCTTCGCCGACCAACTCTCCACCGCGTCCAACCAGATTGCCCTCCGCCAGGCCAATGCCGAGCCCCCCGCCATCACCCGCGCCAAGGCTTACATCGCCGAACACCTCGCCGATGACATGTCGCTGGGGGATGTCGCCAAGGCGGTCAACATGAGCCGGTTCTACTTCTGCAAGACCTTCCGGAAGGCCACCGGCCTCAACTTCACCGACTACGTCGCCCGCCTCCGGATCGAACGCGCCAAGGAACTCCTGCTCAACCCCAACCTCCGCGTCTCCGAGATCGCCTACGAGGTCGGGTTCCAGTCCCTCACCCACTTCAACCGCGTGTTCCGACGCATCGTCGGCAAGGCCCCCACCACCTATCGTGGCAAACTCAGCGTCGGTTGATCCCCAGGATCGCCGCCCCCTCCAGTATCCCAATGCCTGAACCCGGACCGGTCGCCGATCCCATCATCGCCCTTCGCGAAAGCGAGGCCCGCCTCCGCGCCGTGTTCGCCACCGCCGTCGAGGGCATCATCACCATCGATGCCCACGGCTGCATCGATTCCATGAACCCCGCCGCCGAACGGATGTTCGGCTGGCCCCCGGGCGCCCTGATCGGACGCAATGTCAGCACCCTCATGCCCGAGCCTTACCGGGCCCACCATGATGGTTACCTCGCCAATTACCTCACCACCGGCCAACGCCGCATCATCGGCATCGGCCGCGAGGTCCTCGGACAACGCCGCGACGGATCCCTGTTCCCCATCGACCTCTCCGTCGGCGAGTTCGAGGTCGGTGGTCGACGCCTCTTTACCGGCATCATCCGCGACATCACCGAACGTCGTCGCCTCCAGGCCGAGGTCCTCCGCATCACCGAACTCGCCCAGCAACGCATCGGACAGGATCTCCACGATGACCTCTGCCAGCAACTCGCCGGAATCGAGTTCCTCTCCCAGACCCTCGCCCGTCGACTTCACGACGCCCGTCGTCCGGAGGCCGAAGCCGTCGAGGAAATCGCCACCCTCATCCGCTCCGCCGTGGAACATACCCGGGACCTCTCCCATGGCATGTCCCCGATCCAGTCCGGGCCGGATGGACTCCAGTCCGCCCTCGAGGAACTAGCGATGCGCACCGCCCGCCATTTCAAGATCGAGATGGAGTTCCGTTGCCCGGAACCAGTCCCCCTCGCGGACCTCGCCATCGCCACCCACCTCTACCGCGTTGCCCAGGAAGCCGTCTCCAATGCCATCAAACATGGCCAGGCCAGACGCATCGAGATCGGCCTCGTCGCCGTCGGCGAACGCATCCACCTCGCCATCCGCGACAACGGCCGCGGCCTTCCCCGCATCCTTCCCAAGAAACGCGGCATGGGCCTCCGCATCATGCAGTACCGGGCCGGCATGATCGGCGCCACCCTGGTCGTCCAACGCGAACCGTCCGGCGGCACCTCCGTCGGATGCTCCGTCCACCTGCCCTCCGTCCTCCAGCCTTCGCACCCGTCCACCTCCCCCCATGAAACCCCGAAGCCCAAACGCAGGAAAGCCGCCCAGCCCCCCCGGAAAACGCGTCCTGCTGGTGGATGATCATCCCATCACCCGCCAGGGCCTCGCAGCCATGATCGGCCACGAAACCGATCTCCAGGTCTGTGCCGAAGCCGAGAATGCCGCCGATGCCCTCACCGCCGTCAGTCAGCACAAACCCGATCTGGTCCTCCTCGACCTCAGCCTGCCCGGCCGCAGTGGCCTGGAATTCCTCAAGGATCTCGTCTCCCTGCACCCCGGCATTCCCGCCCTGGTCCTGTCCATGCACGACGAATCCCTCTATGCCGAACGTGTCCTCCGCGCCGGCGCTCGGGGTTACCTCATGAAGTCCTCCGGCGGCCGCGCCGTCATGGAGGCCATCCGGACCGTCCTCTCCGGCCGCATCTACGTCAGTGCAACCGTCTCGGCGCGCATCCTCGAAAACCTCAGTCACCCCGCCGCATCCACTCCCATCAGCACCCCTTCCGACCATCCCGCCAGCCGACTCAGTGATCGGGAATTCGAGATCTTCCAACTCATCGGTCAGGGCCTCGGCACCCGCGAGATCGCCGGCCGCCTCAACCTCAGCATCAAGACCGTCGAGGCCCATCGCGCACGCCTGAAGGAAAAACTCGGCACCAAGGACGCCCCAGCCCTCGTCCGCGAAGCCGTCCGCTGGGTTGAATCCCAGACCCGCATCTGATCCCAGCCCGCCTCAATCCCGGTCGCACTCTTCCATCGACCACCCCGGCAACACCTCCCAGGTCGGATCGTCCGCCACTTCGCCGCTGCGCCAGTGTCGATCCGCCAGGATCCCCACCATCCCTGCGTTGTCCGTGCAGTACTGCGGATCCGCCAGGCGCAACTCCAGACCTGCCGGACCACACGCCCGTGCCAGATCCCTCCTCAACGCCCGGTTGCACGTCACCCCGCCCGAGGCCGTCACCATCCTCACCCCCAACCGCCGCGCAGCCCGCACCGTCTTCACCACCAGCGTCTCCACCACCGCCGCCCGGATCGATGCGCAGAGATCCTTCAATGCCCCTGATTCCCGCCCCAGCCCCGGATGCCGCTCCAGATGATACCGCACCGAGGTCTTCAATCCGCTGAAGCTGAAATCGTCGTTGGACTCATGCAGGAGAGGTCGCGGAAAGACATGCGCCGCCGGGTTCCCCTCCTCCGCCAACCGGTCCAGCACCGGCCCACCCGGATACGGCAACCCCAGCAGCTTCGCGAGCTTGTCGAAACATTCCCCAGCCGCGTCATCCAGTGTCCCGCCCAGCACCCGATGCCTCCCTTCCGCCGACACCTCCACCAGCAGGGTGTGCCCGCCACTCACCACCAGGGACACATGGGGAACCATTCGCGACCAATCCACCCAACCCGGTTCACCCTCGATCCACGGCGAGAAAAGGTGGGCGGCATGGTGATGGATGCCAAACAGGGGAAGCCCTCGCGCCGATGCAAAGCCCTGCGCCGCCGCATACCCCACCGACAACGCCGCCGGCAATCCAGGTCCCCGGGTGGCGCCCACCGCCAGGATCTCATCCACCCCGACCTGCGCCTGTCGCAACGCTTCACGCGCCACCGGCAGCAGGTTGCGCAGATGCTCCCGCACCGCCAACTCCGGCACCACACCGCCGTATTCCGCATGCAACCGGATCTGCGACGCCACCACGTTCGACCGCACACACCCGTCCCGGATGACCGCGACGCTGGTCTCGTCGCACGATGACTCAAAGGCGAGCAGCATGGGCGACAGACGTCAGAACCCGGGTCGGTTCATGACCGTCATTCGGTGGGTCGGATGGGTGCGTTGGTGGAACCCACCCTCACCGGAGAGGTCCGCTTGCTGAAAAGATGGACGCCCTTCAACAGGTCCGTCGCCCGCTCCAACTGGGGATCCCGGTTCTCCGTCACCAACTCCCGCAGCCTGTCCCTTCGCGCCGTGTCGAATGACTTCAACGCTTCCTCCAAGGTCGCCGATCCACCCGGGATCCGACGCAACTGGACCGCTGCCTCCTCGTCCTCGCTCATGGGCACGATGATGTCCGGTACCAGGCCGTTCTCGTGGATGACCCGATGACTCGGGGTGTAGTACTTCGCCGTGGTCAGGCGGAGCGCCGACCCGTCCTGGAGCGGCAGGATGCTCTGGACGGATCCCTTGCCGAAGGTCTGTTCACCCACCAGCACCGCGCGTTTCAGATCCTGGAGACAACCCGATACGATCTCCGCCGCACTCGCACTTCCCCCGTTCACCAGGATGACCATCGGCAACTTGCGGATCCGCCCACGCCCAAAGGCACGCCGCTGGGTGTTGCTCGCCGAGTTGCGACCTTCGGTCGACACGATCGGCTGGTTGCGCTCCAGGAACTTCTCGCAGACCGACACCGCCTGATCCAACAACCCACCCGGGTTGCCCCGCAGATCCATCACCAACGATTCCACCCCGCGCGATTCCAACAGCTTCAACGCTTCTTCCAACTCCTCGGCCGTGTGTTCGGCAAACTGGGTGAGCCGGACATAACCGATCTTGTCGTCCCCCACCGGGAATTCCCGGCGGTTGTTGATGTCCTTCACCGAATACACCCGGATCACCGCCCGGGTGAGCACCACATCCCGCGGCTCGTCCTGGCCGGCGCGCTGGATGGTCAACGTGACCTTGGATCCGGTCTCTCCCCGAAGCGTGGTAACCGCGTCGCCCTGGTTCATCTGCTCCGTCGTCTTCCCATCTATCTTGATGATCCGATCCTGCGGCAGGATCCCCGCCTCGAACGCCGGCGTGTCTTCCATCGGCGCAATCACCACCAGTGCACCATCCTTGGATTGCACCTGGAGTCCAACCCCGCCGTAGGTTCCCTCCGTATCCTGCTTCAGGTCCTCGTACTTGCTGGTGTCCATGAACTCACTGTGCGGATCCAGCGTGGACAACATCCCCTTCAAAGCCCCCTGTACCAGGTCGCGATACGTCAACTTCTCGCCATCGACATAGTCCCGACGCACCCGCTCCAGCACCCGCGAAAACAATTCCATCTGCTGATACGCGTCGTCGTTCTCCTCGGCCGCCGTCAACCGGAACACCCGGGCTCCCGCCAACACGTACAGGGAAAGTGCAACGGTCAGGAACCCGAAGTAGACACGACGTTTCATGGCGCTCAAATCCGCGCCGCACCCTACGGTCACCCCACCACCGCTGCAAGGCAGCCTCTCGTTGCCGATGGGGAAACTCTGCGGAAACGGACATCCCTCCATTTCCATCCGCAAAATCCGCGGTTTCCACACCCCACACGACCACCAACCGTCGAACCCATCCGTCGTACTCGTTCTCGTACTCGAAAGCCCGGGTGGGGTTTGCCGGGGAAAACCATCGGAACCGAGTACGGGTGCGAGCGCGCCGTCGACGCCGTCGACGACAACCCCGGTCCGCCCCCTGCCCTCAATCCAGCGTGTAGTTCATGTATCCAATGAACATCTCATCGTTGGTCTGCTCGCCAAATCCCACCGTCCGCGCCGGATCCGGGTTGAAAGGATTCCAGATCGAATTGTCAAACGATCCCGTCACCCGCACCCGTGTTCCCGCCGGATATGTCTTCGGCGCCACCAACCGGTACATCGCCTGCCACGCAAAATCGTAGTAAGGCACGTTCAACACCGTCTCCACCGTCCCGTCCGGCAACTCCGCCTCGAACCGCATCGATTTACCCCGGTAATGCATGTGCGGACTCAACTCGTGGATCGTCACCGGACGCGGGAAGGTCACCGACGCCGACGCCGGCGATTCCAGGTCGCCCGGCAGGATGTTCAGATCCGTCGTGTACGCCGCACCCGTCACCAACTCCTTCGCCGGCGGCGCAGGCGCCAGATAAAGACCAATCTGCGTCCGGTCCGTCTCCGCCGTTGTCACCGGCGTGTAATGCATCTGGAAAATCACGAACGCACCCGCCTTCAACAGCTTCCCCGTCCCCGCCGGATAGGCCACCTGCTCCATCCCCGGCACATATCCAGCGAAGAACCCACCCAGCCCGGCCTGGACCTGCAACAGGTCCGCGAATCCCGTCCCCGTGAAGATCAATGCATGATGCACCACCTTCCGGTTTCCCGGTCGCACCACCGCCGCCCGCAACCACACGTTGGTCTGGAACGGATTCATCACCACCAGATACCGATAAGGGATCTCCGATTGCACCCCCTTCGCCGGAATGTTCTGAAGCGGGATGCTCAGGATCCGGTCCGGCGTTCCCATCGGCCAATCCGCAGGCGGTTCCGTCGGGTTCAACTCCAGAGGATCCAACCCTTCACCCCGTGGCGCCCCGGCATCCAGCCAGGCAACCAACTTCTTCGTCTCCTCCGGTTCCAGGGCGAAATCATTCGCGAAGACACCCTTCGGCGCATCCGCATGCCAGGGCGGCATCAGACCTTCCAACAGGTTGGCCTTCATCACCGGAATCTTGTCCGCCAACACACCATGCGACGTCATTGCAAACGACCCCACATCACCCTCCCGATGGCACGGCACACAGCTCCGGATCAGGATCGGCGCCACATCCTTCGCATAATCCACCACCACCTCCCCACCCAAGGCCATCTCGACTCCCGGTGACCGCGTGAACGGCACCCGGATCGGGCGACCTTCCAGATAGGAGGCCACCGCATCCGCCAGGTAGTCCTGCCGGACATCCAGCCCATTCACCTCCACCCGGTCCGCCACCGCGCCCCGATACAACTCCTCCATCATCTCGCCCGTCACCGCCACCACTTCACCCACCCGCCCCACCCCGAAGGCCCGGGTCACGGACTGGGCGATGTCATGCAGCACGGGTTCCTCCACCGAGGCCGCTGCAACCGCCGGTGCAAGGCTGGGCCGGGGATCCACCGGGTTCACCAGCCAGAAACGGACGGGCTTGTCCGCGAACCGTTCCCGGATGGGTCGCAACGCCTCGGACGTCGCCTTCAATCCCGCGTTGTCCGTGAACGCCAGGACCACCACCCGCGCCGTGCCTTCCCGCAACAGGTCATGGGAACGCCCCGCATGATCCGTCAGACGAAAGTTCCAGATGGGGGCCGCCGGCGGACGCGGTGACGTGCGCTGCATCCGATAGAACCGCCGATGCTCGGCCCGGGCCTGCGGATCAAACCACGCATGGTCATGCTCCGGCGCCACCTGCAAGACCTTCTCCCAGCTCGATCCCGCCGGATCGTCACTGGCCAGCAATTCATACAGCGAATCCGGCTCCGGAGACCGCAATTGGAGCCTGGGCAAACGACACACCGGATCCAGCTCGCTCACCAACACTCCAGCGCCCGAAACCGGCATCCAACCAGCCACCACCAAGCCCGCTCCGGCCAGAAACCGGAACCAGTTTCGGAAAGGGATATTGCGCATCCCGACACCCAACCAAGAAACCCCCGCCAGTTCAACAGCGTGGTTCAAATCACCGTCAACCCGACCCGACGCGCCAAAAGGTTGGCCTTGGCATCAAACGAGACAAACAGCGAACTCCGCAAATGGAGGGCAGACGCCACGTGCAGGATATCGTAGGTGCGGTAACCCTCCCCAGGGGTGTACCGCGCCGACAGCCGGTCAAACTCCCCCTCGATCTCGGTGAGCTGCAAGGGCACCCGCTTCAGCACCGTTCCCTCCTCGAGTTGTCCGTGGAAACACGCCAATGCCGCCGCCGCTGATTCCGTTGTCACCCGCCAACCCCCACCGGCACGACTCTCAAACACCATCCGATGGATGGCATTGGTCACTTCGCATCGAACCAGATCCGTTACCGGTTGCCCTCCCCGATGGCGCGTCGCTCCACCGGCAAGTATCTCCAGAACCTTCCCGGACCCGGACAGGTTCAGATGGAGACGGACCAGAGCGTTCGAGTCCAGGTACACGCTCATTCTTCCCCGGCAATGATCCGGTTGATCCGTTCGTCCTCCGAGACATCCGGAGGAACCAGTCCCAGCTTCTTTTGCCGGGACCAAAGCTCGGCAAACTGCGCTCGAATCCCCGCTGCGCCCATCGGACGGGCCGATCCCTTTTCCGAAGTCACCGTGAAGACTTCACCACCTCGCGTCCGCACTTCCACCCTGCCGAAGCGCCGAACCGCAGCCAACACACTGGCCGGCCTCCGGTTCAGATCCCTGAGAGTGAATGAGATCGCCTCCCCCATGTCAGACCTACATTGACTGACATCATGCGCCGGTCAATGGCGAAGGTGCTCCCCGGCCCACCCTCCTACTTCTTCGCCGCCTCGGCCTGAGCCTTCAGCGTTTCCTGCTGCGCATTCCATTTCTCCACCAGCTCATTGTACTGCTTCAACGTCCCATCCATCTCCTTCACCAGATCGTTGTACTTCGTCACCATCGAATTGCGCTCCTCCGCCAGCTTCTTGTAGTCGGCGTTGAGCTTCATCACGACCTCGTTCTGCTGTCGGATGCTGTCGTTCGCCTTGTCCAGAACCTCCTTGTACGCCTCGGCCTGGCGCTGGTTCCGATCCGCCTCCATCTGGGCCTTCAACGACTCCGACCGGATCTTCACCAGCGCCTCGTTGTTGGTCTGGACACTCTTGAAGAGCTCCGCCCGCTCCTTCTCCACCCGCTGGATCTCCTCCTGGAACCGTCGTCCCTGCGCTTCCACCGACACCTTCTCGTCATTCAGTTTCTGACGTTCAGCCTGGAGTCCGTCCACCCGGATGCGCAACCGGGTCTCGCGCACCCATTGATAGGCGCAGAGCCCGCACAGACCGAGTGCGAGAAGGATGAGAACGGTGACTCCGGCCGATCCGGCGGCACGGCGAGGGGACAGTCGAATATCCATTTTGAATGAGTCCGGCCGGAAGGCCCGGCACCAGGGCCGATAGCTTGCAGGGGTGCCCTTCTTTGTCAAAGCAGCGTCCCGCGGCCCACCATGAAGGATTTCAACCAGAACCATGCACCGACAACCCCTTCGCACGTCCCGTACCCGGGCACGTCAGGAGGCTCCTTCACACCTCACCCCTTCCATCCACACTGCGCCCCATGCCGCAAGGCATGATCGATCAACACCAATGCCGTCATCGCCTCCACCATCGGTACCGCCCGCGGCAACACACACGGATCGTGCCGTCCACGCCCCTTCAACGTCGTGTTCTGATACTCCACATCCACCGTGTCCTGCTCATGCATCACCGTCGCCACCGGCTTGAACGCCACCCGGAAATAGATCAACTCCCCATTCGAAATCCCCCCCTGCACTCCGCCACTCCGATTCGTCACCGTCCGTACCCGACCCTCCTCCGCACGAAACGCGTCGTTGTGCTCCAGTCCCGTCATCGTCACCCCCGCAAACCCGGATCCGATGTCGAACCCCTTGGTCGCCGGCAAACTCAACATCGCCTTCGCCAGGTCCGCTTCCAACCGGTCAAACACCGGTTCACCCCAGCCCACCGGCACCCCACGCGCCCCACCCATCACAATGCGCCCCGCGCGGGGCGCGGCCCCGCGCGGGGGGGGGGGCGAGGGCTGGAGC
>CAZDYB010000011.1:0-7241 GCA_964509045.1 uncultured Akkermansia sp. | reverse complement strand
CCCCCACACTGTCCCCCGCCCCACGCACTCCCTCGATCAATTCAATCATCCGCTCCGCCATCGCCGCATCCGGACACCGCACGATGTTCGATTCAATCTCCTCCACCCTCACCGTTGCCGGATCGACCGTCACCATCAGGTCCCGCACCTGGGTCACACAGGCCAGCACCTCGATTCCCCATCGCTCCCTCAACAGCTTCTTCGCCACCGCTCCCGCTGCCACCCGGCCGATCGTCTCCCGCGCACTCGTGCGACCCCCACCCGGCCACGCCCGATGCCCATACTTCGCCTGATACGTGTAATCCGCGTGCGAGGGCCGGAACTTGGTCGCCATCTCGCTGTACGCTTCCGGACGGAAATCCTCGTTCCTCACCCACAGGCTGATCGGCGTTCCCAGGGTCCGCCCCTCAAACACCCCGCTCAGGATCTGCACCGTGTCGGTCTCCTTGCGTGGCGTGGTGATCTTCGATTGCCCCGGACGACGCCGATCCAGATCGGGCTGGACGTCCGCCTCCGACAACTCCAGGCCCGGGGGACAGCCATCAATGACCACCCCCACGCCGCCCCCGTGGGATTCCCCCCACGTGGTGATCCGGAACAGATGTCCGAAGGTGTTCCCCATGTCAGGCCTTCGGTGGAGCTGCCTTGACCTCGATGTGCAGGTCCCGCAACTGGCGCGCCGAAGCCGGTCCCGGCGAATCCGTCATCAGACACGTGCCCTTCGCCGTCTTCGGAAACGCGATCACATCCCGGATGCTCGTCGTGCCACACAGGATCGCGCACAGGCGATCAAACCCGAGCGCAATCCCGCCATGCGGCGGCGCCCCGTACCGGAACGCGTCCAGCATGTACCCAAACCGCAACCGGGTCTCCTCCGGCGAGATCTGGAGGATCTCCTCAAAGATGGTCTTCTGCACATCCGGCTGGTGGATACGGATCGAGCCGCCACCCAACTCCACACCGTTGACCACGATGTCATAGTGCTGGCCACGCACCCGCTTCGGATCGTCCTTCAACAACGGGATGTCCTCCGCCACCGGTGCCGTGAACGGATGATGACTCGAGTACCAACGGTTCATCTCCTTGTCGAAACTCAGCAATGGGAAGTCCACCACCCACAGGAAATCGAACCGCTGCGGATCCAGCACCAGCCTGCCCTGCCCCTTCAGCACCTCCGCACAGTACAACCGGATCTTGCCCAGGATCTCGCACGCGTTCAGCCACTGATCCGCCGCAAACAGGATCAGGTCGCCTTCTTCAATCCCCAGCGTCGTGGTCAACGCTTCCTTCTCGGCCGCCGTGAAGAACTTCACGATGGGCGACTTCCATTCGCCTCCCTCGACCTTGATGAACGCCAGGCCCTTGGCCCCAAATCCCTTGGCATACTCGGTCATGGTCTCGATCTGGCCCTGCGTCGCACCGGCCATCCCCTTGGCATTGATCGCCTTCACCACGCCCCCCGACGCCACCGCCCCGCTGAACACCTTGAAGGTCGAACTCCGGAAGGTCTCCGTCAGGTCCACCAACTCCATCCCGAACCGTGTATCCGGCTTGTCGATGCCCCACCGGTTCAACGCCTCATGAAAGCTGATCCGACGGAATGGCGTGGGAATGTCCATGTCCAACGCCGTCTTCCACACCCGCTTCAACAACCCCTCGATCAACCCATAGATGTCCTCCCGATCAATGAATGACATCTCGATGTCCACCTGCGTGAACTCCGGTTGGCGATCCGCCCGCAGGTCTTCGTCCCGATAACATCGGGCCAGTTGGAAATAACGTTCCACCCCGGCCACCATCAGGATCTGCTTGAACTGCTGCGGCGACTGCGGCAGCGCGTAAAACGTCCCGGGCTCACGCCGGTTCGGCACCAGGAACTCACGCGCCCCTTCCGGCGTCGACTTGAACAGCGTCGGGGTCTCCACCTCCAGGAATCCCTGGTCGTCCATGAACGATCGCGTCGCAATCGCCACCTTGGACCGGATCCTGAGATTGCGGGCCATCTCCGGTCGGCGCAGGTCGAGATACCGGTACTGCAACCGCAACTCCTCGTTCACCTTGCTCGCCACCTCCGGATCATCGATCGAGAACGGCAGGATCGCCGCCTCGTTCAACACCTCGAACGCCTCCACCATCACCTCCACCTCGCCCGTCGCGATCCGAGGATTCTGCGTTCCCTCAGGCCGGACCCGCACCTTGCCCGTGATCCGCACCACCGACTCACTGTGCAGTCGCGACGCCCGGTCGCAGATCTCTGGCGCCAGATTCGACGGATCACACACCGTCTGGGTGCGACCTTCCCGATCCCGGAGATCGATGAACAACAATCCGCCCAGGTCGCGGCGTGAATGGACCCAGCCATCCAGAATGACAGTCTGTCCCGCGTGGGCAGGACGCAGCTCGTTGCAATGGTGCGTGCGCTTCATGAAAAGGTTCCCCGGCAGACCCGGGTCCCACGCCAAAGGCGTCAGGACAACCCGATTTCCGCCAGAATTGAGGGCGGATATTGTTCAGGAGCCCCGGATTGTCCAAGCCGTATTCCTCCCCAACCCAATGCGCGCAACTCATTCCGCACCCCCATGCCCTCCCTTGCTGCCGACCAGCAACCCCCGCGCCTCCACTCCCTTGGCCTCCCTGCCCGACTCCGATAGCATCCCACCGATGACGCTGGATTTCGTGAAGATGAGCGGTGCGGGCAATGACTTCATCCTGATGGACAACCGGGACGGACGGATCTCCCTGACCCGGGAACAGGTCGCACGCCTTTGCCACCGCCAGTTCGGCATCGGCGCAGATGGCCTCATGCTCCTGGTGCCTTGCCGGACCGGAAAGGCCGACTGGGCCTGGACCTTCTACAACTCCGACGGTTCCGATGCCGAGATGTGTGGCAACGGGGCCCGCTGCTTCGCCCGCTTCACCCAGCGACTCACCGCGTGGTCCCGCCCGGAACTCTCCTTCGAAAGTCTAGCCGGCATCATCCGCGCCACCTTCGACGGCGACCGCGTCACCATCCAACTCACCGCTCCCCACGGGCTTCGCCTCAACGAATCCGTCCCCACCCGTTCCGGCCCCGTCACCGTCCACTCGCTCAACACCGGGGTTCCCCACGCCGTCGTCTACGTCCCCGATGCCGACCAGGCGATGGTTCAACAGCTTGGCTCCGAACTCCGGTACCACCCGCATTTCGCTCCGCGCGGAACCAACGTGAACTTTGCCCAGGTCCGGGAACCCGGGTACATCCGCGTGCGCACCTACGAACGCGGGGTCGAAGGCGAAACCCTCGCCTGCGGAACCGGTGTCACCGCCAGCGCCCTCGTCACCGCCCGGGTCCATGGTTTCACCAGCCCCGTCCGCGTCCAGGTCCAGGGCGGCGATGAACTCGTCATCACCTTCCGCGAACACGACGGAACCTTCGAAGACGTCTGTCTCAACGGCCCCGCCACCTTCGTCTTCGAAGGGCGCATCGACGTCTGAAAGACCTTCCCATGGTCCGTCATCCGCATCTCCTGGTCGGCCTCTTGCTCCTGCTGGCCGCGCCGTCCATCCAGGCGCATGGCCCCGATCATGAGGTGATCCAGTTGCTCACCGCCGAACTGGAAAAACACCCGGACGATCCCGAAATCCTCCTCCAGCGAGGCGAACGCCTCCGCGCCCATGGCGACCTCGCCGCCGCATGTCTCGACTTCCAGGCCAGTCTCCGCGCCGCCCCCGAGTCCAATCACGCCCGGCTTCGCCTCGCCATGGTCCTCCGGGACCTCGGCCAATCCTCCGATTCCCTCGCCCTCCTCGACGCCCTGCTGGGATCCCATCGCACCAACCTCCCCGCCCTCGCCACCCGCGCCGATCTCCTGAGCCGCATCGGACGACATCAGGAGGCTGTCCTCGACTACGACACCCTCCTCCAGCGACCCGGCATCAGCCGACCGGATCTCTACCTGGACCGCGCCCGGGCCATCCTCGCAGCCGACACCAATGCTGCGCCGAAGGCGTTGGCCGGAATCGACGAAGGCATCCGACGGCTCGGCCCGGTCACCTCCCTCCAACTCTTCGCCCTCGACCTGGAAGAACGGCGCGGCGCCACCGCCGAGGCATTGAAACGTCTGGATGTGCTCCTCGCTGGAGCCACCCGAAAGGAGCGATGGTGGTATCGACGCGGGGAAATCCTCCGGGCCGCCGGGCGTCCGCGCGAAGCCCAGGCCGAATACCGTCGGGCCCTCGCCGCCATCGAATCCCTGCCCGAACGACTTCAACGCACCATGGCCATCTCCGAACTCCGGAGGGAAACCGAGGCAAGGCTTGCCGCCGACCCGACCCCGACCGGAAGCTCTTCCCGACCATGAAGGGATTCCGAAAGCATGCCTGGTTGCTGTGCCTGTGTCTGGTGGGCGGATCCGTGCTCGCCGACAAGGTGATCCGTGGTCCCTATCTCCAGTTGCCCCGGCACGATTCCATGGTGATCCGATGGCGCACCGACAAGCCCACCAAGGGGCTTGTGCGCTGGGGTCTGACCCCGGCCACCGCCACCAACCGCACCAGCCATTCCGGCAGCCTCACCGATCATGTCGTCCAGGTCACCGGGCTCAAACCCAACACCCGCTACCATTACGCCGTCGGATCCGAAACCAACCGCTGGCTCACCCCGATGGGCCTGGATCATTCCTTCGTCACCCCGCCCCCTCCCGGGACGGTTCAACCCACCCGGGTCTGGGTCGTCGGCGATGCCGGGACCGGTTCCACCAACCAGACCAATGTCCGCAACGCCTACCAGACCCTCCATCAAACCAAGCCCGCCGACCTGTGGTTGATGCTCGGGGACAACGCCTATCCCGACGGCTCCGATTCCCAATACCAGCGCGCCGTCTTCAACATGTACGCCGGGCTCCTCCGCCAACTCCCCATCTGGTCCACCCTCGGCAACCACGATGCACGTCACGCCGATTCCCCCACCCTTTCCGGCGTCTACTACGACATCTTCACCCTGCCCACCCTCGCCCAGTGCGGCGGGCTCGCCTCAGGAACCGAGGCCTATTACTCCTTCGATCACGCCAACATCCACTTCATCTGTCTGGACTCCGAGGACACCGACCGTTCCCCCGACGGCGCCATGGCCACCTGGCTCCGTGCCGATCTCGCCGCCACGTCCCAGGATTGGATCTTCGCCTTCTTCCATCACCCGCCCTACACCAAGGGCTCCCACGATTCCGACAAGATTTCCGATTCCGCCGGTCGCATGGTCGACATGCGCGAGAACTTCCTTCCCATCCTCGAATCCGGTGGTGTCGACCTGGTCCTGACCGGTCATTCCCACAGCTACGAGCGGTCCTTCCTCCTCAACGGTCACTACGGTTACTCCACCAATCTGCTCCCCTCCATGATCCTCGACAGGGGCAGCGGCCGCATCGATCTCGAAGGTCCCTATACCAAGGATTCCGGCAACCCCGCACACCAGGGCGCCATCTACATCTGCGCCGGCAGCTCAGGCCAGATCTCCGGCGGTTCCCTCAATCACCCGGTCAACTGGATCTCCCTCAACAAACTCGGCTCCCTCCTCATCGACGTCGACGGCTTGCAGGCCGACGTCCGCTTCATCGGCGACCGCGGTCAGTTGCGCGATTACTTCACCCTGCGCAAACGGTGAGTGATCCGTCCTTCGAAAGACTGGGGTTGCCTCAAGATCATTGTCCTGGATGTGTGAAATGCACATCCACTCCAACTGAATCCTTCCTCCACTCGCCCTGCCCCGGATCCACCCCATTCCGGGCCTTGCTCCGTCGGCTGCTTCAAAACAACCTCAGTCCATCCCGTGCTTCGTTCCGTGCCGCCATGGACCGTTTCCCGGGGCAATACGGAGTCCTTCCTCATGAATGCCCACCACTTTTCACGGCGCACCTTCCTCCGCGGTGTCGGGGTCTCCATGGCCCTGCCCTGGATGGAATCCCTGACCGTCTGGGGTGACACCCCACCGGCTTCCCTCCGTCCCGCCAGTGAAGCCCCGGTCCGGATGGCCGTCCTGTTTTCCGGCAACGGATTTCACTCGAAGGAATGGTGGGCCCGTGGCGAGGGCGCCCGGATGGAACTCGGCAAGGTCCTCGAACCCCTCAACGATTTCCGCTCCCGCACCTGTCTCATCAACGGCCTCTACAACGAGGAAGCCCTCAAGGGAAACATCCACAGCTCCCAGACCGGCAACCTCCTCTCCGGCGCACCCCTCGCCTCCGGCGGCGAGATCCGTTCCGGAACCAGCATCGATCAACTCCTCGCCCAGCGTTACGGACACTCCACCAAGGTCCCCAGCCTCGTCCTCGGTTGCGAGAAATCGAACCCCTCCGTCCACAAGAACTATTCGATGCTCTACAGCTCCCACATCTCGTGGAGCTCACCCACCACGCCCACCCCGCTCGAGATCTATCCCGCACTCGCCTTCGACCGTCTGTTCAAGGACGAGGTCAGCCGCGCCGACCGCAGTGTCCTGGATGCCGTCCTCGCCGATGCCCGCGATCTCCGTCGCAACATCAGCACCGATGACCAACGCAAGCTGGACGAATACCTCGACTCGGTCCGCGACGTCGAACAACGCATCGAGAACGCCGGCCGGAAGGGCGAACTCCAGGGCTGGCGCCCCACCCTCTCCGCCCCCGACATGCCCCGGCCCGCCGATGGCATCCCGCAGGACATCGGGGAGCACATGCGTCTGATGTGCGACATCCTGATCCTCGGATTCCAGACCGACACCACCCGGATCACCACGCTCAAACTCAACAACGACCACAGTTCGCTGCGGTTCCCGAATCTCGGGGTGGATTACATGATCCATCACCTGCTCTCCCACAGCGACACCGCCGACTGGCTCAAGGTGAACCAGTTCTTCGTCCAGCAGGTCGCCTACATCGCCCGTCGTCTCGATGCCATCCAGGAAGGCCCCCGCACCCTCCTGGACAATACCATGCTCCTCTACTGCTCCTCCATGCTCACCGGCAATCACGACGCCACCCAGTTGCCCGTCGTCCTCGTCGGCGGCGGCGGCGGTCGCATCCAGGGCGGACGGATCCTCGATTACCGACAGAAACCCGCACGCCAGATGTGCCGGCTGTTCCTGTCCATGGCCGACAAGATGGACGTGCGGATCCCGCGGTTCGGCGATGCCGACCAACCGCTCGACGAGATCTGATCCGGAGCCGGGTTTCCGCCAGGGTCTTTTGTTTTGAGATGGTCACGCGCTGAGGATTCTGAAGGCGAGGTTG
>CAZDYB010000010.1:17246-20493 GCA_964509045.1 uncultured Akkermansia sp. | reverse complement strand
ATCTTCAGGACCCCGCCGTTACTTGATTTTGCCTCTCCAGAACAAAAGGCCCTGGGGCGGGGAGGTGACTGGTTGGAACCGCGCGTTGACAAGGGAGGAGGGGCGGATAGTCTCCGCGACTCAATTTTCGAGGAAGCAGAGAACTATGCCGAATACGAAGTCCGCTGAGAAGCGAGTCCGAAGCAGTGCCCGTAAAGCCGCGTTGAACAAGTCCGTGAAGTCGCGGTTGAAGACCCTTGAGAAGAAATATCTCGTGGCGTTGGGAGCCGGTAAAGTGGATGAGGCGCAGACGGCTTACCGTTCGGTTTCTTCCGCCCTGGACAAGGCCGCCAAGGGCGGTGTGATCCACAAGGCGACCGCTCATCGCAAGCGTTCCCGGTTGCAGCTCCGGTTCAACGCTGCCACCGCCCCCAAGGCGGCCTGAGTTCCGGGCGCAGCACCCCGGAACTCCTGTCTGGCTGAACTTTTCCTTCGGGAGGTGTGGCCAGCCCGGAGGATTCAGCACTGCGACCCGTTGAATGCGTCCCTGCACTGGTTTGTTCCGGTGCGGGGATGTGTCGTTTTGACAGGGTATGTGGCGGGCGCGGACTGATCGAGCGAGCGGGGGCGGGCTTGGTCGTCTCATGCGTACTCGTACTCGTACTCGCACGCGAAATGAGGTTCGTGTGAGTTGAAGGATTTCCGATCGAGTACGAGTACGATGGGGGCGGGTGCGATGGGGGCGAGTACGAGTACGATGGGGGCGGGTGCGCAGCGCGTCTCCCTGAAGTGCTTCGGCGAATCCAGGGTTGGGGCGGGGGCAAGGTCCCTGGTCGGGATTGGATCGCCCGTGAGGGGTTGGCAATCGGTGGAGGACCGGTTTTGCGGTCGTGGAGCCCGCAAGGTCATGGGGTGCGCCCGTCCTCTGGCGCCTTGGATCGACGGTTTACCCACACGCTCGACGCGATCCTGCGCTGTGGCTGTCCCGGCGGAGTTCAAGGCTGTAGAGGGCAACCGCAGTCCAGGACGCTTCGCGTACGGCGGAGCGTGGTGGCAGGTGGGCTGTTGGAGTCCATCCGGACCGGAAAGGTGGGAGGGCGAATCACCGACCGAAGCAGACGCATCCCGGTCCTTCGGGCCTGAAATCACCTTCATGCCTGCGCGTTGCGGGGGACCTTGATCAGGTGGGATCGGTGATCCGGGGCAGGATCTCGATGATCTCGGCGATGACTTCGCCGGATGTGGTTCGGAGGGTGTTCTGGCGACCGAAGAGTTCGCTGCCGACGGGCATGTCGAGGGCGGAGGCGAGGAAGGGATCGCCTTGGATGGCGAAGAATCCGGAGGGCTTGCTGGTGTAGTTGATGCCGGATCGATTGAGGATTCCTCCGAGGGGGCGATAGGATTCAACGACCTGACTGCGCCAGGGTTCGGTGAAGCGGGCGAGATGGACCCGGATGGCACCGAACTCCACGGCGAGGTCGGATTCGTCCAGGCGCAGGACGACCTGGCGCTGGAGGGTGTCGCCCGAGATCTGTCGTTCGAGAACCTCCAGGTGGATGGGTTTTCCGTGGAAGGTTTCCAGGGTGCTGGTCATGTCGCGATCATGCACCAGCAACTGGCGGTAGGGCTCGGGCATCGCATCCCCGGCAAGGATCCGGAACGGGGGCAGGGTCTGGTGTCGGCGTCGGTAGAAGTCGTCCAACGGATGCAGCACGGACGGAACGACGGGAGGATGGGCTGACATGGGCGGTGGCATGGAAGCGGGTCACGCGTAACGGCCGCTGCGGTATTTGGGGTCGAAGAAGTTCTGGAGCAGGCGATCCACCTGAAGGAGCGCGGGACGGTTCAGACCGATCCGATCGCCTTCCTCGATCAGATGGCCATCGGCCCGCAGGATGGCGAGGGGGGCGGCGAACTGGACGCGGGGATCCGTGCCGAACTTGCGGGTGAAGGCATCGATCGAAACGGAGCCGAGCTTGAGTTGGAGCATGAACTCGCGGGTGTAGAGTTCGGCGGGGTCGGGGCGGAGGGCGCGATAGACCGGGAACTGGCCGGCCTTCACGGCATCGAGGTAGGGATGGAAGTCGTGATGGTTCTGGTAATGGACGCCGGAGAGGTGTCCGAAGCTGGCGACGCCGACGGAGAGGAGATCGGCACCTGAGAACAGGCCGGCGCGATATTCGAATCGGACCCGGTTGGGATCGCGCACGACGGTGGTGGTGCTGGTGACGGTGTAGCCGGCCTCCTCGAACTTCGAGAAGGCGTAATCGACCCAGCGTCGTTTCGTTTCCCAATCGGCGACGGGCGCGACCAACCGTCCTTCGTCCTTCATCCGCTGATAGATGGTGGTGTTGTAGGGCACTTCCATCTGGTAGATCGTGACGGAATCCGGTTGGAGTGCGACGGCCTTGGCGACGGCTTCCTGCCATTTCTCCTCGGTCTCCTCCACCATGCCGGCGATGAGATCGATGTTGATCTGGGGAAAGCCGATGTCGCGGGCGTAGGCATAGGCGCGGGCGATCTCCTTGGAGCGATGGGCGCGTCCGTTGATCTCGAGGATGTGATCGTCGAAGTGCTCGATGCCGAGGCTGAGTCGGGTGACGCCCATCTCGCGGATGGCGCGGAGTTTGTGATCGGTGAGCGTACCGGGCTCGGCTTCGAAGGTGATCTCGGTGGCCTCATCCCACGGCAACAGCGCCTTCATGCCGTCGGAGAGGAACTTGAGTTGGTCAGGCGAGAGGTAGCTGGGGGTGCCGCCGCCGAAATAGATGAAGCGGGGATGTCGACCGCCGATGACCGGTCGTGTGGCGTACCGGGAGAGTTCCTGGAGGATGGTATCGATGTAGCCGCGGATATCCTCGGCGTTCTTGTCGGTGTAGACGCGGAAATAGCAGAAGTGACAGCGTTTCCGGCAGAAGGGGATATGGACGTAGAGGCCGAGGGGAACGTCCGGGCGCGGGGGTTGGTTGAGGGCGGTGAAGAGTTCGGGGACCTGATCGGCCTTCCAGGCGGCGAACGGGGGATAATTGGCGACGAAATAGTTGCCGGCGGTGGTCTCGGTGCGGGCAGCAGCGGGAGGAGGGAGGGCGACGGTCTCGGGAGTCGGGGAATCAGGAGCGGGAGCGACCATGGGAAGAGCGTGCTCGTTCGTACGTACACGTGCAATTCTCGAATTCCTTCGGGGCGGGCGGTGGGACGGACGGACATCCCTGGTTTGATGTCGTCCCAACCTGCCTTCCCATCCAGGCACTACCGGCGACCGAACGTC
>CAZDYB010000010.1:0-17146 GCA_964509045.1 uncultured Akkermansia sp. | reverse complement strand
TCGTCGACCATCCGTTCGGTGGGGAAACGTTCGAGGACGAACTGGCGACCGCGGATGGCGAGGTCATGGGCGAGTTCGGGGGCATCGGCGAGTTGGCCGAGGCGGTTGACGAGGGCGTCGAGGTGGCCTGGGGTGATCAGGAAACCGGTTTCGCCGTTGATGCAGACTTCGGAAGCGCCGTCGCAATCGAAGGCGACGATGGGTTTGCCGGCGGCGAGGGCCTGGGGCAGGACGCGGGCGAGGCCTTCGCGTTGGGAGAGGTGGACGAGGACATCCGAGAGGGCGAGGTAACGGGGGACGTGGTCTGGGGGGACCAATCCGGTGAAGATGAAGCGGCCCTGGAGGGCGGGTTGGGCGGCGAGGGATTCGAAGCGTTGCCGCCAGGGGCCATCTCCGACGAGGAGGAAACGGATGTTGGGGATGCGCCGGATGAGTTCGGGTGCGGCGTGGAAGAGGTCGTCATGGCCCTTGAGTTCGAAGAGGCGGGCGACCTTGGTGACGACGAAGTGGTGGGGCAGGAGGCCGAGTTGGGAAGCGAGAGCGGGGTCTGGGGAGGCGTTGAGGAAGGGGGCGAGGGGGAACCCGGAGAAGATGCGGGAGAACTGGGATTCGTGGCCGATGCCGGCGGCGAGGTATTGGCGGGCCATGGCATTGGCGACGACGACGAAGTGGTCGGTGACCCGGCCGGCGACCTGTTCGGCGCGGGTGAAGGCGGCATTGGCGATCGGGCCCTGGAAAGGGCCGAAGGAGGGGCCGTGGATGGTGTGGATGATGATGGGGACGCGGGCGGAGCGTGCGGCGAGACGGCCGAGGATGCCGGCCTTGCCGGAGTGGGTGTGGACGATGTGGGGGTGATGGGAGCGGAAATGGCGTCGGAGATGGAGGAAGGCGAGGAGGTCGGTCCAGGGTTGGACGGGGCGGACGAGTTCGGGGATGGGGATGAGTCGGTCCGGGAACGGGGCGAACTCGGATTCGAGGGAACCTTCCGGGCCATCGGAAGGGCCGGAGAGGAGTTGGACATCCCAGTCGGGATGGTGGAGGAGGCCGAGGACGGAGGAGACGGTATTCTCCTGGGCGCCGCCGACGATGAGGCGGGTGATGACGTGGGAGATTCGCCAGGGGGGCGGCAGGGGACCGCGGCTCATGGCATGGCTTTGATGGCCGTGAGTCGGGCGGTGAGATTGGAGTGGGCGGAAGAGTTGGGGGGAACGGAGGCGATGGCCTTCTCGATGTGACGGATGGCGTCGGGTTTCCGGTTTTGTCGGAGGGACACCTCGGTCAGGCCGACGTGGGCATCGAGGGCACTGGAATCGCGGTCGAGGACATGTTCGAAATCGGCCCGGGCCTTGTCGAGTTGACCGGAGAGCATGAGGGCGGTGCCCCTATTGATCCGGGAATCGCGGTCATCGGGGCGGCGTCGGACGACTTCGTCGAGGGTGGCGACGGCGAGGTCGAACTGGCCGGACTGGAGGAGGAGATATCCCTTTCGTTGGAGGAGGGGTTCATCCTGTGGGCGGAGGGTGAGGAGACGGTCGATGATGGGGATGGCCTTTTCGGGGCGGTTGGACTGGACGTAGAGGAAGGTGAGTTGATCCAGCATGGGGATGTCGTCGGGTTGATCGCGCAGGGCGGCGAGGAGGATCGCTTCGGATTCATCGAACCTGCCGGCGAGGAGTTCTGCATTGGCGTGGACGCGATGCAGGTGACTGAACTGGGCAGGGGTTGGCTTGATCCTTTTGGCGAGGCTGGCGGCGTCGGCATGGGCGGCGAGGGCGAAGGTGGGTTCATTGGCGGCGAGACAGGCGCGGGCGTAGCCGATGGCGGCTTCGAGGCTTTCGGGATCGAGTTCGCGGGCGCGGAGGAACGCAGTGACCGCGGCGCGGACCAGGGGATCGCCGAGGGTGAGGACGCCGTTGCCGAACTGTTCGAGGAATCGGGGTTCGTCGATGGGACCGTAGAACTCGGTGATGCCGACGCCGTAGGCCTCGATGGGTTTGCGGACGGTGGGATCGATGGGTTTGCGGGCGATGAGGAGTTGATTGACGGCGATGTTGACGGCGACGGCGGCGTTGTCGGGATCGATCTTGCGGGCGAGGGCGAGGAGGTCGCTGGCGGGATCGAGTTTGCCGGCGCGTTGGAGGCTGATGGCGCCGAAGTTGATGGCGCGGGCCCAGAAGGAGGCGGCGTAGCGGGCGGCCGGGGAGGAGTGGTTGAGGGTGGCGTCGATGACGCGGTCGAGTTGGGGACGGCAGCGGTTCCAGGTATCGACGACGGCGGCGGCTTCGGCCTCGGAGAGGGTGGGGGAGGCGACCTGACCTCCCCTGTAGGTCTGGAAGGCGAAGATGGCACCGGCTGGGCGCAGGTGATTGAGTTCGGTGAGGAAGGAGGTGGAAGGGGTGACGGAGAAGGCGAGGTTGGTGAGGGCGGAGCGGGTGAGGAGTTGGAGGAAGATGCCGCCGATATTCTCGGTGGCGGAAGCGAGGGGTGCGAGTTCGGGCCAGTGTGCGCCGTGGGTCTTGACGAGGTTGCGGCGGTAGGAGGCTTCGGGGGCGCGTCGGGTGTTGACCACGAGGTGGCCGGGGTTGTTGGGCATGCGGCGGATCTGGGCGCCGAGGAGGGAATTCAGGACTTCGTCATCGCTGACGATGATGGCGGGTTGGTTGGGGAGGGGTTCGACGAGGGCGGAGGCGAGGTCTGCGAGTATGGGGCCATTCTGGACCTGGATGGAGGGCCAGTTGCGGACGGCGAGGGCGACCGGGGTGGCGACGGCGGCGGCGACGACGAGCCAGCCGAGGAGTTTGCTGACGGGGCCCCCGGCGAGGTCGGCGCGGGACCATTGACGGTCGGGAGTGACGGTGCCGAGGACGATGAAGTATCCGGCGAAGTAACCGACGGCGAGGGCGGCGCAGATGTGGAAGGTGAGGAGGGGAAGGGCTCCGTATTCAGCGGCGTCGGTGATGAGTTTGCGGGGGCTGAACACGCCGTCGAAAGCCATCCAGAGGTTCATGGCGATCCAGGCGAACTGGAGGAGGGTGACGGCGCCGAAGGTGGCGATCCGTTCGATGCCGGAACCGCGCGGGCTGGCCCAGCGGACGCCGCCGACGGCGAGGGGGAGAATCATGACGGCGGCGAGCATGATGAACCGGCTCTTGGGGAGGTTGAGGAGATAATCCTTCTGGGTGGCGAACACGGCCCACAGGGCGCCGCCGAAGTCATCGGGCAACCCGCCGCGACCGGTGCCGAAGATGGGAAGGACGAGGTAGAGCAGGAGACCGGCGGCACCGATGCCGGCGAGGCGGAGGATGCGTCGGAGTTGGATGAAGTCCCAGCCACCGATCCAGAAGAAGGCGGTGATGAAGAGGGGGAGGAATCCGAGCATGGCCCAGTTCTGTGGGATGCCGAGACCGATGAGGAGGGCATAGGCATCGAGCCAGCGTTCGTTGCGGGAGGCGCGGAATTCGAAGAGACAACGGGCAACGGTGGCGAAGAGCAGGGCATTGAACATTTCGCCCGAGAGGGAGGTGGCATGTTCCCAGACAGTCAGTTGGAGGGCGAAGGTCCCGACGGCGAGGACGGGCGGGACCCAGGCAAGGGGCAGGTCGAGCGGGCGTCCGTCGGCGAATCCCCGGATCCGTTGGGGATGGGTCCGGTCCTGGGGAAACAGTTGGATGGTACGGACGAGGGTCCAGACGGTGGCAGCGGCGAGCAGGGCGGTGAACAGGTTGCCGGCGAGGGGCAGGATGCGGTCGGGGAGGAGGGCGAGTGGGCGAGTGACGAGATAGAGCAGGGGTGCGTTTGCCGGGATGTTGCCGTCCCAACCGGCGACCTGGCCAACGACGGTGAGGCTCTGGATGGTGACCCAGTGGCTGACGGTGACCAGGTAGATCACCAAAGCGACCCCTGAGAGGATCCAGGGCAGGAAACGGGTCAATGAAGTCGAGGCCTTTTGCATAGGTGAGTCGAACCAAACCTGACGGGTGGAAGAGTGTCGGCGCAAAGCAAAACTCGTCTGAAGGGACGGGTGCCCGGAACCGGGCTGGGGGGAAAGCCCGGTGGGGTTGGAGGGGATTCCGGCTGGATCCGGTCCTGGGGAACGGCACGGGAATCACCCGGCGACGTCCGGGTCGGAATGGACGGATCGGCTGCCGGTATCGCGGCAGACGCCGCGACGGCAGGAGGCGACGAAGTCGACGAGTTCCATGACGGCCGGGCTGTGGTTGAACTCGGAGCGGACGGCGGCGAGGGACGAGGCGAAGGGAAGGCGGGATCTGAACAGGCGATGATAGGCGGCGCGGAGTTCGAGACGTTCGGCCGGGGTGAAGCCGGCGCGCCGGAGTCCGATGACATTGAGGCCGGCCATGCCATTGGCGCCCTTGGCGATGCAGAACGGGGGGAGATCCCGGGAGATGCCGGAGCCACCCTGCATGAGGGCGAGGCGGCCGATGCGGGCGAACTGGTGGACGAGACAGTTTCCTGAGAGGAAGACGCGGTCGGCGAGGGAGGCGTGACCGGCGATCAGGGCACCGTTGGCGATGATGTTGTGGTTGCCGACGTGGCTGTTGTGGCCCACGTGGCAGCCGGCCATGAAGAGGTTGCCATGGCCGATGATCGTGTCGTCATCGAGGCGGCTCGAGCGATGGATGGTGACGTGTTCGCGGAAGACATTGTCGTCGCCGATCCGCAGGCGGGTGGGCGCACCGTCGTACTTGAGATCCTGGGGGGCATCGCCGAGGACGGCGCCGGCATGGATGCGATTGCGGGCGCCGAGAACGGTATGACCGGTGAGATGGACCCCGGGACCGACCTCGCAACCGGGACCGAGTTCCACGTGGGCATCGATGACGGCGTAGGGTTGGATCCGGCATCCGGGACCGATGCGGGCATCGGGATGAACGACGGCGGTGGGGTGGAAGTGGGTGTCTGGGGAATCGGACATGGGCGACGACGGGCGATCAGAACGGGGATGAGTCGAGTTCCTCGAGTTGGGCGAGGACCTGGTCGATGTGGAAGACGGGGGAGGGTTGGTTGAGGCCCTTGAGGAGGGAATCGTACCAGTCATTGAGCTCAACGAGCTCGGCGGCCATTCCCTTGGGACTGACCAGGAGGGTGCCGGTCATGGGGAAGATCAGGTCCCGGATCGAGTTGTATCGGGGTTCGTAGTGGAGGGAATCGACCTGGCGCCGCAGGTCCTGCAGCTGTTCGCGGAGCACCTGGTTGTAGATGGCCAGCTTGGTGTCGGTGAGTTGATCGATGCGGGCATCCTCGTGAGCGATCCATTTGAGCTCGAGCCGGAGCAGGGTGTGAAGGTCCCGTTGTTTGTGGGCGGTGGTGAGCTCCTTCATGTCGGTTTCCTTTTCGGCGCGGAGCCCGGGATCCTGTTCCAGGTCCGGGTGGAGGAGCTTGGCGAGTTGGCGATAAAGGTTTCCCAGATCGCGGGTGCGGGCTTCCTCGAGGGCCTGGGCGGCTTCCGCGGCAGCCTTGAGTTTCGTCTCCTGCTGGGCGGATTTGCGTCGGGAGCCGGGGGTGGACCGGGTCGACCTTTTCCGACGGTCGATTTCCTTCGCCTGTTCCTCGAGTTCGGCCAGGCGTGCGGCGATCTGGTCGGGCGGCAACCTTGGGTCCAGGCCGGAAAGGTCGGCGTCCATGCCGTACGTCCGCAATTCCGCCTCGGCCTGGCGCATGCCCTCGCGGATGGAACGTTCCATGGCTTCCTCGAGCGAACAGCCATGGATGGCTTCGAACACCCGGATGAGGAATGGATCGGTCGGGTTGCCTTCCAGTTCGATCCATTCGTCCAGGAGGATTTCGATGACTTCGCGGAGGTCGGATCGACGTTTTCTGGGGACGATGCGGCCCTGGGTCAGGTCGTTGAAGAGGATCTGGATGAGTTGTTCGATCTTCCGGGCCATCTCCTTGCGGCGCGGGTAGACCTCACGGGCGACGGCTTCGACGGTACGATCGAGGTCCTGGGTGCGCTGGGTGATCTGATTTCGGGCGGCCTCGATGCTGCGGACGAGGCGATTGAACTCCTGCTGGGCGGGGGTGAGGCGCCGGGAGCGGTGGGCGGCGAGGGTGAGTTGGGTGGAATTGCCCTTGGAACCCGGGCTGGGGATGGGGCGCTTTTTTTTCTTCGGGGCCGGCACGCCGGGGATAGTGGGGAGCGGTGGACGTTCGTAAAGCGTGGGAACGGGAGAGTTTCCGGGCTTCAAGGAGCCTGGATGGCGTGGTTGGGTGGGGTGGATGAGCGTGGCATTGGTAACCGGTGGGAATGGAGGGTTGGGGGTGGCGATCGGGCGTTGCCTGGCGATGGACGGGGCGGGATGGGAGGTGTGGCTGGGGGTGAGGAAGCGGGTGGATCGGGTGGAGGCATTGAAGGCGGAGTTTCCGGGGCGGATCCGCTGTGTGGAACTGGATGTGACGCGGCGTGAGGAATGGGATCGGGTGGTTGCGGAGATTGAAGGGGAGTCGGGTCGCCTGGATGTGTTGGTGAACAACGCGGGGGTGGCGGAGGACGGGTTGTTGGCGACGACCACATGGGAATCGTGGGAGCGGGTGATGTCGACGAACCTGGATTCGGTGTTTCACGGGTGCCAGGCGGTGTTGCCCGGGATGATTTCGCGGCGTCTTGGCCGGATCATCAACATGGCGTCGCTGAGTGCGTTGTTGGCGCCGCCGGGACAGACGGGGTATGCGGCCTCGAAGGCGGGGGTGGTGGCACTGACCCATTCGTTGGCGAAGGAGGTGGCGCGCCTGGGGATCACGGTGAACGCGGTGTGCCCCGGCTATGTGGAGACCGAGGCATTGGCGTCGATGACGGCCGAGCAGCGGCAGGCGGCATTGATGAAGGTGCCGATGCGGCGGTTTGGCCGGCCGGAGGAGGTGGCGGAGGTGGTCCGGTTTTTGGCCGGACCGGGTGCGGCTTATGTGACGGGGGCGGAGATCAAGGTCGACGGCGGGATCCTTTGAAGCGGGATCGGGATCGGGTATATCGATCCGCACATTACATGAACGAGGTGGAATTGCGGGAAGAACTGCGGCGGATGTTGGTGGAGACCCTGATGTTGCCGATGGCGGCGGGGGAGATCGGGGATGACCGGCCGTTGTTCGGGCCGGAGGGGCTGGGGTTGGACTCGGTGGATGCGCTGCAGTTGGTGGTGGCGCTGGACAAGAAGTACGGGGTGAAGATCACCGACCAGCAGGTGGCGCAGCAGGTGTTGCGGAGTGTGGCAACGATGGCGGCGGCGGTGATGGAGAAGCCGCCGGCGACGGATTGACCGGGACGTCAGGGGGTGACGGGGAGGAGTTCGAGGATTTCCGCGGTCAGGGCGAGGACGGCGGTTTCCAGGGTGGGTTGGAGATCGGGGGAGAACTTGCTGGAGTGGAGTGAGGGAGCCTGGGTGGGATCGGTGTCCCTGGGAACGGTGCCGACCCAGAGGTCGAAGAGGGGAACCTTTTCCGGGGTGCGGCCAAATTCGCTGAAGTCTTCGCCTCCCATGGCGGGTCGGACGGGACGGATCCGATCGGTTTCGAGCCAGCGCCCGACAGCGGTGGCGAGGCGGCGGGTGAGGGTGGGATCGTTGTAGAGGGCGGGGGTGAACTCATCCTTCATGTGGACTTCGGGCATGCGATCCTCGGGAATGCCCGCGGCGAGGGCCTGGCCGTGGACGATGCGGCGGATGGAGTCGAGGGTGCGTTGACGGACGTCGTCGCGATAGGAGCGGACGGTGAGTTGGAGGGCGACGTCATCGGGGATGATGTTGTGTTTGGAACCGCCGTGGATGGAACCGACGGTGACGACGACGGCGTCGAGGGCACTGATCTCGCGGGAGCGGATGGTCTGGAGGGCGAGGATGGATTGGGCGGCGAGAACGATGGGGTCGCGGGTGGTCTCGGGGTGGGCGCCATGGCCACCGACGCCGCGGAGACGGATGTCGATGCTGTCGACATTGGCGAGGACGAAGCCTTCGACGACACCGATCGTTCCGGAGGGGAGTCCGGCGTGGCAATGGAGGGAGAGGGCGAAGTCGGGCTTGGGAAACCGTTGATAGAGTCCGTCGCGCAGCATGGCCCGGGCGCCGCTGCCGATTTCCTCGGCGGGTTGACCGATGACGATGACGGTGCCCTTCCAGAGGTTGGTGAGGGAGGACAGGATGCGGGCGACGCCGACGGCGGCGGTCATGTGGAGGTCATGACCGCATGCATGCATGACCCCGGTTGTCCCACCGCCGGGAGCGGGAACGCGACGGGTGCTGGCATGAGGCCGACCGGTTTCCTCGACCAACGGCAGGGCGTCGAGGTCGCATCGGAGGAGGACGACCGGACCGGGACCGTTGCGGAGGAGGGCGACGACGCCGTTGGTGCCGACGCCGGTGGTGACCTCGGCGCCGACGGCCCGGAGTTCGGTGGCGAAGCGTTTGGCGGTTTCAATCTCCTGCCAGGACAACTCGGGATTCTGATGCAGGTGCCGGTAGAGTTGGTGGAGGGAAGCTTCCTCGGTACGGAAGCGGCGGGTGACGGCGCCCTGGGCGGGATCGGCGAGGACACTCCCGGCGACGCAGATGGCGAAGGCGGCGAGAAGGGGGAAGGGACGCGGCGTCATGGGCGGGGATGATGGAGTGGCGGACTGCGGGAGGGAAGCGGGGAGGTGAGGACGGCGACCGAACGTCACCGCTCCGTGGGAAGTGAGGGCGGCAACCGAACGTCGCCGCTCCGTGGGAGGTGAGGACGGCGACCGAACGTCGCCGCTCCGGTTGGGGGCGGAGATTACCAGTCGGCGACTTCGGCGCGAAGGAGGGCGAGATCGGGATCGTCGCTGACCATGCGTTGGAGTTCGGTGGTGCCCTTGAGTTCAGCGGTGCGGCGGAGCCATTGACGGGCGGCGGCGAGGTCACCGAGTTGGCAGGCGTAGCAGGCGAGATTGTAGGGAACGATGGAATTGGTGGGGAAACGGTCGGCGGCGGGCAGGAGGAGATCCCAGGCCTCCTGGGTGCGGCGGAGTTCGTGGAGGGAATAGCTGCGATGAATCCAGCCGGTGACGAGCCAGGGTGCGATTTCGACGATGCGGGCCGCGGTCTCGTAGGCGGTCTGCCAGTCCTGGGACGCCACATGGACGCGCCAACGCAGGTCGAGGACTTCGGGAAGGGAACGGCCGGCGAGGGAGATCTGGTCCAGTTCGAGGACGGCCTCGGCGGCCTGATCCAGTTCGAGCCACCCCTGGGCGGCGCGGGCGTGATGCAGGTCAGGATATTCGAGATCGTCCACGGAAGGATCCGTACCGAATGGCGGGAGGAGTGTCGAGCGGAGTGGGAGGGAGAGGGCCTTCTGGGTCGTGGGATTGGAGGAGGCCAGCGTCCGAGGTGAGGGAGGGATGGCAATCGTTTTCCTGCGTTTCAGTCCATGTCCCTGCGTTTCCGGGCCCCTGCGGGCCATTGCGGGAATGCGAGCGTGACCGGAGACGTTCGCAGTCGGATCAATCGCGCGATTGCGGCGGATCGGGTTACCGGGCATTTACAGCGTCGCATGAGGTTTTCAGTGGTGACGAAGGGATTGGTGGTGATGGCGGCGATCTCGTGGGGTGGGTTTGCGCGGGAATTGCCGGCGTTGGCGGAGGTGCGGGAGATCCTGAGGAAAGAGGTGAAGGACATTTCGGAGGCGGAGCTGGAAACGGTGGCGACGCAGGCGTTGTTGGATCGGGTGCAGGGGAAGTTGTTGGAGGAGGGTGAGACGGTGAATGAGGAGGTGGATTCGCCGGCGGTGGCGGAGAAGCGGTTGATGGATCCGGGGTGTGTCTATGTGCGGGTGGGGCGGGTGAGCCTGGGGTTGGCGCCGCAACTGGCGGCGGTATTGCGGGACCGGGAGCTGATGACGGACGCGCGGGGATTGGTGTTGGACCTTCGGTTTGCGGGCGGGGTGGATTACGCGGGGGCGGCGAATGCGGCGGACCTGTTGGTGGGCGATGAGGTTCCGTTGCTGGATTGGGGGGAAGGACCGGTGACATCGGCGAAGGACGAGCCGGCTTGGACGCTGCCGGTGGTGGTGTTGGTGAACCGGGAGACCCGGGGAGCCGCGGAGGCGTTGGCGGCGGTGTTGAGGTCGCAGAATGTGGCTTTGGTGATTGGCAATTCCACCGCCGGGACCGCGGCGGTTTTCCGGGAGGTTCCATTGGCGGACGGCCGTCGTTTGCGGCTGGCAACGGCACGGATCCGGACGGGTGACGGAGCGGTGCTGGGTACTGGGGGGGTGCGGCCCGACATCCCGGTGCGGGTGAGTCCGGAACAGGAACGGGCCTATCTGGCGGATCCCTACACCCTGATCCAGAACGGCATTCCCCAGGCCCAGGGGACGAACCAGATCGTGTCGACGGTGACGGTGCGGCGTCGGGTGACCGAAGCGGACCTGGTCCGACAACGCCGTTCGGCTACCGAAGGTTTGGCGCTGACGAATACGGCGGCTGGGAAGGTGGAGGCGCCGGTCATCCGGGATCCGGCATTGGGACGGGCTTTGGATCTGTTGAAGGGATTGGCGGTGTTGCGGCCGACGACGGGGAATCCCTGAGGGAACGGCGTGGTGGCGGGTTCCAGCCGTGCCAGACCACGCGACGACGGGTGAATCGGCGGGCCATGACCTGCATGGCTTCGGTGTGGTCGTCGATCAGGATGCAGTTGCGACCGAGGGCGACAGCGGATTCGCCGAAGGAACCGCTGCCGGCGAAGAAGTCGAGGAGTTGATCGTCGCGTCGGGAGTGGACCTTGACGATGCGGTCGAGGATGCCGCGGGGTTTCTGGTTGGGATAACCGGTTTTCTCGCGGCCATTGGGGCTGACGATGGTGTGCCACCAGGTGTCGGTGGGTGTCTTGCCGCGGGCGGCCTTTTCCTCACCGACAAGATCCGGGGCCATGTAGGGGATGCGATCGCACTGGGCGAGGTGGAACTGGTACTGGGCGGGATTGCGGGCGTACCAGAGGATGTTGTCGTGTTTGGTGGGCCAGCGGGAGCGTGAACGGGCTCCGTAATCGTAGGCCCAGATGATCTCGTTGATGAAGGAGTCGCGGCCGAAGATCAGGTCGAGCAGGACCTTGCAGTAGTGGGCCTCGCGATAGTCGATGTGGAAGAAGAGGCTGCCGTCGGGTCGAAGGAGGCGTCGGGCCTCGACCAGGCGGGGTTCTAGGAAGGCCAGGTAGTCGTCGAAGAGATCCGGGTATTCCTTGGAACCGATCTTGATGTGGCGATAGCGCAGACCGTGAAAGCCGGACCTGGTTCCCTCGGCATCGCGGACGATGGCGACGTGCTCCTTGGACTGGACCTTTCCGGTGTTGAAGGGGGGATCGATGTAGATGAGATGGATGGAGTCCGATGGCAGGGACTTCAGGATCGGGAGGTTGTCGCCGAAATGGATGTCGAGACGGGCCATGACGAGGGGGTTGCGGCGTGGACCGGGCGACGGTCCATCAGTCCGGGATCATGGCGGACTGGACGGCATCGAGGAGGATGCGGGTGGGTGAGTTGAGGGGAAGTTGGCGGGCTTCGGCCCAGTCGACCCAACGGAATTCCTGGGCTTCATCATTGAGTCGGACTTCGGGTTGGCCGCTGACGGAGCAGGTGTAGTTGAGGAGGAGGAAATGGGCGTCCTTGTAGAACTCGGGAGGGTGGATGGCGTCCTGGACCAAGACGAACCGGGGGTCCTGGACGTCGAGACCGGTTTCCTCGCGGAGTTCGCGGATGAGGGCGGTCACGGAGGGTTCGCCCCACTCGATCTTGCCGCCGGGGATGCCCCAGCGATCGGACCATTTGGCGGTCCGGACGAGGAGCATGCGACCGTCATTCCTGAAGACGAGACCGCCGACGGTGGCGATGGGGGTGAGGCGGGAGGTGGGAGGGATGCGGAGGCGCAGGCCGTTCCGGTGGAGGAGTGAGCGGAGTTCGCCGAGGTGTTCGACGATGAGGTCGGGATTGGCGCGGCGGAGTTGGTCGAGGCGGTTGTAGCCGGTGAGGACGGCGACGCTCTGGATGCCGCCATGACGTGCGGTCTCGATGTCGTGTTCCATGTCGCCGATGAACACGGTGTATTCGGAGGTCAGGCCGTGATCCTCGACGATGGAGCGGATGCGGTCGCGTTTGTCATGGACGCCGAGGTAGGGGTGATCGAGGAAGGGGCCGAAGCCGGTGGATCGTTGCTGGGCGTCGAAGAGGCGGGGATGGACGGCGCTGAGGAGGAAGGTGCGGAGTTGGTGGGTGCGGCAGAACTCGAGGAATTCGAGGGCGTGAGGCAGGGCCACGACGGTGTGCTGCATTTCGGAGAACCGTTCGAAGAACCAGCCTTCCAGCTGACGTTCGGATACGTGCGAAAGGTAGCGGCCGTAGAAGGACTTGAAGGGGAGCTGGAACTCGGAACGGAAGGTTTCGAGGGACATCTCCGCGAGGCCGGCCTGGCGGAAGATGTGGTTGGAGGCATGCCACACCGCGGGGAGGTCATCCACCAGGGTTCCCGACCAGTCAAAGATCACGTTCCGGATCACGCACCGGACCGTACGGCCAACCGGGCCGGGTCGCGAGCGGGTTCATTTCATCGTGGCTGAACGGGCGGCCCAATCGCGCAGGCCGTTCAACACGTCGCGGAAGTCGGGGGGCAACGGTGCATCGAACTCGCAGAACCAACCGGTGTGAGGATGGCGGAACGCGAGACGCCGGGCGTGGAGCATCTGGCGGGCGGCGGTGACGCCGGTGAGGGTGGTCAGCTTCTTCGACGGCGCCTTCCCGTAGGTCTCGTCTCCGAAGATGGGAAAGCCGAGGTGAAGGAAATGGACGCGGATCTGGTGGGTGCGCCCGGTATGGAGCTGGGCTTCGACATAGGCGGAGCCGGGGAAACGTTCGAGTCGCTGGAAGCTGGTGCGGGCGAAGCGGCCGCCGTCGATGACGGTCATCCGTTTGCGCTGGGTGGGATGACGTCCGATGGGGGCGCGGATGTCGCCATTGGACGGTTCAAGATCGCCGCAAACGATGCAGTGATAGGTTTTCTCGACGAGGCGTTGCTGGAACCGTTCGGTGAGGGCGATGTGGGTGCGGTCGTTCTTGGCGACGACGAGACAGCCGGAGGTGCCGAGGTCCAGGCGGTGGACGATGCCGGGACGTTCGAAACCGCCGACGCCACTGAGGGAACCGCGGCAATGATGGAGGAGGGCGTTGACGATGGTGCCGTCCTCATGTCCGGCGCTGGGGTGGACGACAAGGTCGGCGGGTTTGTTGATGACGATGAGGTCATCGTCCTCGTGGAGGATTTCGAGGGGGATGTCCTGGGGTTGGGCCACGGTGGTCCGTGGGGCGGGCCAATGGATGGTGATGACGTCGCCGGCGCGGGGCGGGTGGGTGGGTTTGACGAGGAAGCCGTTGACCTTGATGCGGCCGTCGATGATGAGGCGTTGGAGGGAGGCGCGGGAGACGCCGGGGAGGAGTTGGGTGAGGTGGCGGTCGAGACGTTCGGAGGGGAGCGTCTGGTCGAGGACGAGGGTATCGGGCTGGGACATGAAGGGCTGGGGACGGGTCAGTGGGCGGGGCTGTCGAGGGATTGGGAGCGACGGAGGACGGCGACGAGGGTGATGCCGGCGAGGAGGATGACGAGGCTGGTGACCTGGCCTGGGGTGAAGGTGCCGGTGGCGGGATTGGAGAGGAATCCGTAGTCGCCGCGGAACCATTCGGTGAAGGAGCGGATGAAGGCGTAGGCGATGAGGTAGGAGGCGAAGATCTGGCCGTTGAACCGGCGTCGGTTGTGGAGGAGGACGAGGCCGATGCAGAGGGCGAGGTTGAGGGCGGCCTCGTAGAGTTGGGCGGGGTGGACAGCGGGGTTTCCGGGGATGGTTCCCGCCGGGAACCGGACAGCCCATGGAACGGAGGTGGGATGGCCGTAGCAGCATCCGTTCAGGAAACAGCCGAGTCGGCCGAGGGTGTGGCCGATGGCGATGCCGGGCGCGAGGCAATCGGCGACGGTCCAGAGGGGGAGTTTGCGGGAGTGGATGCGGATGAGGGCGGCGAGGACGGCGCCGGCGAGACCGCCGTAGAAGACGAGTCCACCGTTCCAGATCTGGAAGACCTCGGTGAAGGGGCGTCCGGCGAAATCCTTGTCCCAGTAGGTCACCACGTAGACGAAGCGGGCGCCGACCATGCTGCCCAGCAGGATCCAGGGAACGACCAGGTCCTGGATGGCATCGGATCCGATGAAGGAACGGCGGGCGAGACGGGAGGCGATCCAGATGCCGGCGAGGAAGCCGAGACCGACGAGGAGACCGAAGGTGCGGATGGGGAAGCCGGCGATCTCGAAGAGGATGGGTTTCATGATCCTGGACGTGCGATGCGCCAGGCGCTGAGGGAGGAGGGATCGCGGACGAGGAGGAGGGAGCCGGTCCAGGCGGGTTGGGAGTAGGTCTTGCCGCAGGCCTGGAAGCGTCCGAGTTCGTCATAACGTTCCGGGTTCACGGCGAGCAGACGGACTTCGCCGGATTCGAGGAGGACGAGTTGTCGGGTGCCATCGGAGATGACATGGCCGACTTCGCCGAACCCCTTTTCGGACCAGGTCAACTGACCGGTTTGGGCATCGACGCAGATGAAGTCCCTGGCTGCGCCGATGCCGTAGAGGTGGGAACCGGAGAGGACCGGGGTGGGGAGATTGAGTCGGAGCTGACGGTTGAACCAGCGTTGGACGGGTTGGAAACCGGAGTCGGTGCGGGTGATGCGCTGGCTTTGAAAACCGGTGGAATGGGAGGCGAACAGGACGTCGTCACCGAGCAGGATGGGGGTGAGCACGTTCCGGTTGGCGGCAGTCTTGAAAGGGACGCGCCAGAGCAGTTTTCCGTCGGTGACCGCCAGGCCGACCAGGCCCTCGCAGGTGGCGGTGATGAACTGGCGGGTGCCGGCCACGGTGCCGATGACCGGGGAGGAATAGGCGGTGGCGTCGTCGAGGGATTTCCAGATGACCTGACCGGAATGGCGGTTGAAGGCGACGATGGAGCTGCCGAGGAGGGAACCGACCTGAACGAAGACCCGGTCGCCTTCGACGATGGGGGAGCCGGTGTGGCCCCTGCGGACGGCGGCGCCGGTATTGGAGCTGCGTTCGTTGGACCAGACCATGCCGAGATCCTTGAAATCCACGGACCAGAGGGTGCGCCCGTCGGCGAGGTTGAGGCAGGCGAGGCGACCCTGGGCGGATTGGACGAAGACCTGATCGCCATGGATGAGGGGTGTGCACCGGGGACCGGGTTCGAACTCATCCGACCATGCGGGGGCATAGGCGGTCTTCCAGAGTTCGCGTCCGGAATCGAGATCCCGGGCATGGGCGGTCTCGGATCCGTTGGAGTCATCGCAGACGATGACCGTCTTGCCGGCGAGGACCGGACTGGCGTAGCCGTGCCCGAGGGGGATCTTCCAGGTCGGCCTGGGGTTTTCGGGAAGGGTGGTTGGCAGGGGAGACCGGGTGTGGCCGGTGCGATCCGGACCGCGCCAACCGGGCCAGTCGGCGCTGTGGACCAGGGTGGCGACGGACAGGGACAGGAAGGCGGCCCGGGCCAGCCTACCAATTGCCGTCGACGAGGAGGGCGGTAACGATGCGTGCAAGGTCATCAGCAAGGAGTGGAGCGGCCTGGCGCTCGGCGGAGTTGAGGTCGGGAACGGACCGGATGGTGGTGCGGGCGGTGACATCGCGATCAAACAGGGGTCGGCCGGTGGAACGGTCCAGGGCGGTGACCCGGGCGGTGAGGCGGACTTCGTAATCGCGGGTGGAGAAGACGTCGTTGGGTTGGAGGGTGAGGGGTTCCCGGGTGTATTCCTTGAGGGAACCGGACACGACGACATCGCCGGGATTCGACGTGGCGAGCCGATAGGTTCCGTCGCGCTGGATGGATTTGCGGAGGGCGGAGGCGACGGGTTCGAGGAGGCGGGGTTCGTAGGTGCGGTCGGTGAAGGGCTTGAATTCGACGGAGCGGGCACCGGCGGTCTGGCCATTGGTGGGGCCGAGGCGATAGCCGGCACAACCTGCGAGGACGAGGAGGAGCGCGGCGAGGAATGGGATTTGGAGGTCCCGGATCATTTCTTTGGGGCTGGATTGGCGGCGCGCCGGGTTTCCTCGCGACGTTCGGCCTCGGCCTTGTCGCGTTTGCGGGCCTGTTCGGCGGCGAGGGGGCGGAGGGCTTCGATGCGGCTTCGGGCCTTTTCGGCGTAGGGCGACTTGGGGTCCTTGACGAGCACCTCGTTGTAATAGACGAGGGCGCCCTGATAACGCTGGTAACGCTCGTAGAAACGGCCGGTCTCGAAGGCTCCACGGGCCTGTTCGGTCTTGAGTTCGATGATGACCGCGGTGGCGTCGGGGACCCGTTTGTCATTCGGGTAAAGGGCCTTGAAATCGTTGAGGGTCTCGATGGCCTTGGTGGAGGAGGATTGATCGTACTCGGCCCGGCGGGACTGTTGGTTCCATGCTTCACCGGCCTTGTAGAGGGCATCGGAGGCCACCTCGGGCCGGTCGAAGTAGCGGTCGGCCGCCTTCTCATAGGCGCGGACGGCGAGTGGGTAGTTCTTCTGTTTTTCCCGGGCGGCCCCGATGGACATCTGGGAAGTGGGGCCGGTGGGATGGAAGGGGCCGTTGCGAACGACCTGTTCGAAGAGGCCTGAGGTCTTTTCCATGGAAGGGAAGAAGGGGATGTATCCCCAGAGCCGGAACCATTGACCGCCGAGGAAGCGCTGGGCGATGACCATCTGGCGTTCGACGACCTCTCGGTAATTGTTGATGCGAGGGTATTTGGTGATGGCGCGCTGGTATTCCTTGAACGCCTTTTCGTCGTAGCCCCGTTCTTCCCAGGTGCGTCCGATGAGATATTGGGCGGGGCCGGCGTGATCGGAGAGGGGCCAGACCCGGACGACGCGGCGGGCGGATTTGTGGGCGAGTCGATACTCCTTCCTGTCGAAGGCCTCCTGGGCGACTGCCAGTTGGTCCTTGGCCCGGTTGCGCTGCCATTTGCCTGTTTCACCCACGGGTTCATAGGTCCAGCCCTCACCGGGACGGAAGATGATGGGCGCCGGACAACGCCGTGCACCCATGCAGATGCCAACGACGGCGAGAAGGCAGAAGAACCAACGATTCACAGCCGCGCAGACTATGGTCGGGGTC
>CAZDYB010000009.1:14945-20584 GCA_964509045.1 uncultured Akkermansia sp. | reverse complement strand
AGGAGTGGCGGCGCCCACGCGGGGAGGCCCGGATGACGATGTTTCCCCAAGGAATGGTCGAAGGGTGATTGACGGCGGGTCTCACAGTTTCCCGGTCTTCAGGAACTCGTGGCGCACGGGAGCGGTGACGCGCTGGCCCGTGGTCGAGACGAAGGTCACCTGACCCGGCGCGAACTCGAGCGTCCGCACGTTCCCGAAGCCGGCCGGGATCTTCGCCACACCCTGGATGTAGTTCACCTCGGTTGGCCTGGTGTCGCTCAGTTCCACGACGGTGGCCACGCCTTCCCTGGTCAGCAGATTCTCCCGCGACGATGCGGCGAGTCCGTCGGCGAAAAAGGCGGTGACATCCTCCAGGCCGAGGCAGTTGTTGCGGCCGTTCCACGGATGACCGTGGCGCCCGTGATTCTCCATCCAGAACACCGTGCTGTTGAGCACGGCGGGATCCTTCAGTGCGAACCAGAGGTACCCGGCGTCCGTGAAGGTCGCCGTGGTCCAGGCAGGGCCACCGGTCCTTTCCCACGGCTCGTTGGCAAGCTGGATGAGGTCCGCATGTCCGTAGCGTCCGGGAAGACTCGTGAGATCGGCATCGGGCGCGCCTTTCCAGGCGGCGGGAACCTTCGTGAGATCGGTCCACTTCGCGCCGGGCAACAACGCCTGATACTCCCGCTGCTTCGGATCACTGAAGAGCGACGGGCAGGTCATTCCGAAACGAAACGCACTCGTCGCGATACGCACCGCGCCTTCCTCCTCCGGCATGGCCAGCGTGGCATGATGCCCCAGCGGGACCCGGCCGGCGAAGCCCTCGATGACATGTCGTGAATAAACGACGTTCTCGCCTTCCACGAGGGAGAGTTCCTTGGTCACGCGCCCTTTTCGGACCTGGGTACCGATGGCCGTGGTCAGCGTCGTCACGTCACCGGATTTCTTCGTCCCAACAACCTTCCAAGCCTCGCCGACAATCTCTCCATGCGGCGGATGCTTTTCTCCAGCGACGGGCTCCGAGTTCCCACCGAAGGGCAGGCAGAAGAAATCACCCCTGAGCGCAACCAGCACGGGCGCGGGCATCTTCGTCGGCTTCTCATCCTGCCACGGGCTGATGTGGTAAGGCTGCACGGGCCGGGCGCTGTCGCGGAAGAAAGTGACCGGCGCCATGTGCCCTCCCAGTCTGGTCACTGCGAGTTCCACCTGCTTCGTGGCGACGACGTAGCTGGGTTGCGAGTGGATGCTGCGCGGCTTCGCACGATCCGCCGCGGAGACCGCCGCAGTGACGGCGATGAACAAGAGATGGATGGTGACGGACTTGGGGAGGCGCATGGGACGGATATAGAAACCTGCAAGGATTCAGGCAACGACATCCGGAATCACCCGGCCGGAAATGTCGGCAAGGGAGCCTCTCGGGATGCCGCCCCACCCGATGGCCGATGAGGGCGGGAAGTCGTGGACGCTCGGCCTGATCCACAGCGCAGTGGATAGCCCAGACGTGCCGGGCGCGGGTATGGGTACCGCGTCTGATCCACCCCTTCGAGCCGGTGCCAGCCGTACTTTGGCTTGAGCGGGTGGCGGAGACCTTGCAAGAGGATCGTTCGCATGCGCTTGAGCTGGTCAACGTGGTAGAGGCCGATGGCGGACAAAGAAACGCCAGATGGTTTCTGCCGTGGTTTCCATTTCCTCACCCAGTGTGCGCGGCCAAGTGTGGCCGCCCACTTCAACGGCATAGAGCTGAGCTTCCGTCGGGTCACTTGCTGTGGACCAATGCCTCAACTGGATCGTCTTGCCGGGGTTGCTTCGTTCGCTGCGTTCGAGCCCGAGACCCTTTACCCAGAGGTCCATCACCGCCTCGGTGCTGAGATAGGCACCCCAGCCATCGCGGTTGTTCATGTCGCCATCCCAGAGAGTCGTCCTGTCGTCCCGGGTGTTCGCGGCCAGGACGGAAATGCGGGCTGCGGGTCGAAAGCCCCTGGCCCAGGACTGCATCATCGTTCCGCCCACGGGCGCGATCGCGGCGACGAAAGGTTCCTGCTGGGCGCCCAGGAGAAAGCTCATGTCGCCCCCGTTTGAAAACCCGGTGGCAAATACGGCCCGCGGGTCCAGTCCAAGATCCCGCGTCAGCCGGGTGGCCAGGGTGCGGGCGAACCCGACATCATCCACCTTCTGATCCCGATGAAACTCGTAGCCGACGTTGAAGAAGGACTGCCCCTTTGAATCGCGCGTGCCCTCGGGGTAAACCGCCACGAACCCATGCTGCCTGCTCACGGCGGCAAACCCCGTGAGGTCGCGGATGTCCTTCGCGGATCCGGTGAACCCGTGAAAGACCATGACCAGCGATGCGCCCGGCTTCAGTCCAGCCGGAACGTCGAGGATGAAGGAACGTTCGAGTCCATCGACGACCATGCGATGGGTCCCGCTCTGCCAGGGCAGTGCTCTCGAACTGGACGGCCTGATGTCCTCGGCGACAAGCGGAAGACAAAGCCACGCAACCGTGAGAAGAAGACGTGTCGGGTTGAAGGGAGTCCTCAAGTTCATGCGGTCCGTGCCCAACTGCCGCGTCGGCATTCCGGACCGGGCCGCCAACGGCGCCGGTCCAAGGCGCGCCGGTCCAAGGTCGAGGCGCAACGCCCCTGCACTCCCCGTTCACCGGAGATCCAACTGCAACGAATACCGTTCCAGCGTGAAACCCTCCGCCTGGGCCAACCGCGCCAGCGCCTTGTTGTAGTCGGACTTCGCCCGGATCGCTTCAGACTGGGCCGAGGTGAAGTCGCGCTGGCGTTGCAACACCAGGAAGCTCGTGGATTTGCCGTTCTCCAGCTTCTTCTCCTCCGCCTGCAAGGCCGCTTCGGAGTATTCCCGAAACGCTTCCGTCGCCTGCACCCGCTGCAACGCCGCGTCCGCCGTCCGGATCGCGTTGTCGATCTCCACCATCACCGTCTGCTCCAGCTGTTTGTAGCGCAGGATGGTCTCCTCGTTCCGCAGTTTGGTCGCCTGATGCTCGTTGCGGGCGCGGCGATTGGTCAGCGGTACCGTCAGCCGGAGACCGGCACTGAAATTCGGGTTCCTTCGCTCCTGAATGTCTCCGAGGGACGGACCCACATCCCCGGCCTGCCCGGTCAATCCGAACGAGCCCACCATGTCGAGCTGGGGGAACAACTGGTTCTTCGCAAACCGGAGCTGAAGCCGCTGCTTCTCCATCTCCAGCTTCGAGCGCAGCACGTCCGGACGCAGGGTCAGGCCCTTGTGCCAGCTGTCGATCTTGCTGAACGTTTCCGGAACCGCCACCAACTGCGCCGTCGGCTCGAATTGCGATCCCTCCAGACCCGCAAAATCGTCCGCGATCAACGACTTCAGACTGTTCTGTGCAATCGCCAGATCCCGCTCAGCCGAAATCAGGTCCGCTCGGCTCCGGGCCACCTGCGCCGCCGCCTCCTTCTCGTCCAATGGCGCCATCGCCCCAACCTCCACGCGCTTCTTGTTCTCCAACAACGAACGTTCCGCCAACTCCAACGCCTTCCGCTGCACGCCCACCGTTTCCCGCGCCGCGATCAGGTCGTGATAGGCCAGCGTCACTTGCGTCGCCGTCACGATCACCTGGTTGCGCAGATCATGCTCCGATTGCTTCAGGTTGCGCTTCTGGAGTTGGATGTTCAGGCGCGGTTGATCAATCCACGCATTCCTCAACATCGGCTGCGTCGCCGACATCGTCACCGAGGGGGTGTAGATGAAGCCCGTGTCTTCCCGGTCGAACATTCCCGTGGCCGGATTGAACCGGGACTGGACACCCGATTGCCGGTTGATCGCCCCGCTCAGGTTGTAGTTCAGGCCCGTCGGAATCTGACCCGAGAAACCCGCGTCAAACCGCTCGTTCCAGGACTCGTTCGGATCCGGATTGAACTGGCCGATGCCGGCGAAACCCTCGGACGCCCGGAAACTCTGCTGCGCTCCCGCCGTGAAGTTCGGCTCATAAACCCAGTACGCCGAACTCACCGTCAACCGAGTTACCATTGGCGAGTACTGGGCAATCCGGATGTCCAGGTTCTTCTCCAACGCTGCCCGAAGGCAGTCATCCAGGGAAACCGGCTGAACCTCGACCGCCGCGACCGTCACCGGCAAGGCAAACGCCGCAGCCATCACCATCATGGGGTGGAAAAAACTCATGGAAGGACCAGCGTGGGATTTCAACATCGGTGGAGTCAATGCCTGCAACCGTTTCACACGGGTCGGCGCGCGGGAAGACCCGACTTTCGCCCACTCGGTTTCAGCACTTTCACTTCGCAGCCACCGGATACCGTTTCTCCCCCGTCAAACCCTCACAGAGGTCCACCGCCGAACTGAAGGCGTCCTCGTGGAACCCATACCGGAAATAACTCCCGCAAAAGAACACCGCCTGGCCCGGGTTCCGCCGGTTCAACCCAGGCAACTCCGCCTGTGCGCGGATCGCCCCCACCGAAAACAACGGATGCTCATACGCAATCCGCCGGATCACCCGCCCCGGATCCACCCCATGCCCACCATTGATCGACACAAAGTAATCCCGACGATCACTGACCCCCTGCAACCGGTTCATCCAGTAGACCGTCGTCGGCCGCACCTGCCCTTCCGGCCCGATCTCGATCCGATAATTCCATGCCGCCCACGCCATCCGCACCCCGGGCATCTCGCACGGATCCGTGTGGATCACCGCTTCGTTCGGTTGATACCGGAACTCCGAAAGCAACCGGCGCTCCTCTGAATCCGCATCGGACAGCATCTTCAATGACTGATCCGCATGCGCCGCCAGGATCACCCGGTCAAACCGTCCCTTCCAACCCGACCTCGTCGTCACCTCCGCTCCTCCCCCAGCCAATCGGCGCACCCGCTCCACCGGATCTCCCAGACGGATCCGGTCACGGAACGGTGCCGTCAATCGACGCGCGTACTCCCGGGATCCCCCCGTCACCGTCCACCACGGATGCTGGGTGTGCAGGCCCAGGAAACCGTGGTTGTGGAAGAAACGGATCAGTGTCATCGCCGGAAACTCCTGCATCCGACCCGGCGGCGTACTCCACACGGCACTGCTCATCGGCACCAGGTACAGGTTGTAGAAATCCTCCCCATACCCCCGCTGCGCCACGTAATCGCCCACCGTCATCCCCTGCCACCGGGCCTCACCCAGCGCCGGCACTGCCTCCCGATTGAACCGTGCGATCTGCAACAGCATCCGGTAATGGCGCGGCCGAAACAGGTTGCGACGCTGCGCGAACAGGTGATTCAGACTCGATCCCGAATACTCCAGGCCGCTGGGCACATGCTGCACCGAAAAGGACATGTCCGTCGGCCGCACCGGCACCTCCAATTCCTCGAACAACCGGACCAACCGCGGATAGGTGACCCGGTTGAACACCATGAACCCGGTGTCGAATGACACCGTTCGACCGTCCTCCGCCACATCAATGGTGTTGGTGTGGCCGCCGCAATGGTCCGCTCCATCCAGCAGGGTCAGGTCATGACACTGCTGCAACAGGTGGGCGCAACCCATGCCCGCAATGCCGGTCCCGACAATCGCCAGCGTGGGCCGCGCCATGGATCAGGATGCCTTGCGCTCGGCCCCGATCTGCCGGGCCGGATCATAAGCCACCGCCGGCACCGGCCGGAGATCCCAGATCAGA
>CAZDYB010000009.1:8320-14935 GCA_964509045.1 uncultured Akkermansia sp. | reverse complement strand
GACATCATCTTCAGCAGGTAATAGGTGATATCGAGTTCCCACCAGTAAAACCCCTGCCGCACACAGCTCATGTGCTGGTGATGGTTGTTGTGCCAACCCTCACCCAGCGTGAGCAGGGAAAGGAGGAAGCTGTTCCTGCTGTCATCCGAGGTCTCATATCGCCGGTTGCCGAACACATGCGCCATCGAGTTGATGCACGCCGTTCCATGGAACAACGCCGTCGTGCTGATGAAGAATCCCCAAACCAACATCTGCCCGCCCGTGATGTCCAATGCCGGGAACTGCCAGGCCAGGAAACGGCCCAGGAAAAACAGGAACACCGCAAACAGGATCGGCACCACCACGTCGAACCGGTTCAGGAACACCAACTCAGGATACTTCGCCAGATCCTTCACCCGCCGGTAATCCGTCGGGAAATTCTTCGCACTGGTGATCCAACCGATGTGCGCCCACAGGAACCCGTGTTGCTTCGGCGAATGCTTGTCCACCTCCTCATCCGAATGCTGGTGATGATGCCGGTGGGTGTACGCCCACCACAACGGCCCCCGTTGCACGCACGTGCCACCCCACAACGCCAGTATGAACTGCATGAACCGCGACGTGCTGAAGGTCCGATGCGAAAAGTAGCGGTGATAGAAACCCGTCACCGCAAACATCCGGAAGAAGTACAGGAACACGGCCACGGCCACCGCCGTCCAGCTCCATCCCGTCCAGATCACCCCAAGACAACCCGCATGCAGGATGACGAACGGAATCGTTCGCACCCACTCGATCTTGTTGGGGATGTTCTTCCGCTCTGCGATCTCCTGGGATCGATAATCGGCGTCAATCCATTGAATCACCGACGTCACCATCTGCCGAAACCGGCTGGGAACTGCCAAATTGGACATGTCTCGTTGAATCCACACCCGACCCCAATTCGCGGGCACTACCCCCGCCTTCGCCATTCCGAAGGCACCGGTCACCCGACCTGTGCCCACCCGTCTGACGTCTCCATTGGTCCCGAATGTGGCGCCAAGTCTCGCAGCAATCCCCCCATTCTGCCAATGCTCGTTTGTGGCGATCATCCCACAGGAATTGTCGGACGGTTGCCCAATCCCCGTCCCATCCACCACGTTCCCACACGCAAACCTGTCCCCAGCCGACACTTGACGCCGTGATCCGTCACCGGAAGCTCCCCCCGTCCGCACCCTCCATGCGCGCCGTCGTCCAACCCGTTTCCACCCGGCATTCGCCCGAATCCCTCGCCCGCGCCCTCCATTCCGCGCCCGGTCGGGTCGTCCTCCGCTCCGCCCGTCATGGACTCCCTTTCTCCCGGTATTCGTTCGTCACCGCCCATCCCATCCTCACCTTCCGCTCCTTCGGCTCCCACTGCCTCACCACCGATGCCTCCGGCGCCGTCGAACATCAGTTCGGCAATCCCTGGCAACTCCTCGCCGCCACCCTGGCCCGATTCGAACTCCTCGACGAAATCGACGTCCCCTTCCCGCTCGGCGGTGTCTTCGGCTACTTCGGCTACGAACTGAACCAGTTCCTCGCCCCGCGCCTCTCCCGTCTCGCCGTCAATGACCTCGAACTCCCGGATTGCCACCTCGGCTTCCACAGTTCCCTGGTCGCCTTCGACCATTCCCTCGACCAGGTCTGGATCATTGCCACCGGCCTCGATCCGGATGGCTCCCGTTCCTCCGAACGCGCCGCCAGGGAACTGGCCTCCTGGCAGGAACTCCTCCACTCCACACCCTCCGATCCTTTCGCACCCCCGACCTCCATCCACGGCCCCCTCCGCTCCACCCTGCCCGGTCCGTTCTTCACCGCCGCCGTCCAACGCGCCCAGGCCTACATCCATACCGGCGACATCTATCAGGTGAACCTCGCCCAACGCTTCGATCTCCCCGTCCTCACCCCGCCCTGGGCCCTCTTCGAAAACCTGCTCCAAGCCTCCCCGGCCCCGTTCGCCGCCGCCATCGACGCCGGGGACTTCACCCTCCTCTCCAGTTCCCCCGAACTCTTCCTCCATCTCAGCGACCGAAATGTCGTCACCCGCCCCATCAAGGGTACACGTCCCCGCGGTTCCGATCCCGCCTCGGACCTCGCCTTCGCCCGAGAACTCGCCGCCAGCGAGAAGGAACGCGCCGAACTCGTCATGATCACCGACCTCCTCCGCAATGACCTCGGTCGCATCGCCGAGTTCGGCACCGTCCGCGTTCCTGATCTCCTCCGACTCGAAGCCTTCTCCCAGGTCCAGCATCTCGTCTCCACCATCGAGGCCCGTCTCCGACCCGAACTCACCCATCTCGACGCCCTTGCCGCCTGTTTCCCCGGCGGTTCCATCACCGGCGCCCCCAAACTCCGCGCCATGGAGATCATCGACTCACTCGAACCCGTCGCCCGCGGTCCCTACTGCGGTTGCCATGGCTATCTCGGATTCAACCGCGAAAGCCAGCTCAGCATCACCATCCGCTCCGCCATCGTCCGCGATCAACACGCCTGGTTCCACGCCGGTGCGGGAATCGTCGCCGATTCCATCCCCGACGCCGAACTCGCCGAGACCGAGGCCAAGGCTTCGGGCCTGCTCAAGGCCTTCGGCTACATCCCCAACCCCTCCCTCCCATGAACCCTCCAACCCTCCTCGCCTGGTTCAATGGCCGCCTGGTCCCAGCCGATCAACCCCTCCTCCCGCTCTCCGATCGCGGCGTGCTCCTCGGTGATTCCCTCTTCGAGACCGTTCCCGTCCGTCACGCCCACCCGTTCCGTTGGACCGAACACCTCGCCCGACTCCGCTCCGGCGCCGAACTCACCGGCATCCATCCCTCCCACGACGATCCCAGCCTCACCCGCGCCCTCATCGAACTCCTCTCCGTCAACCACGCCCAACACGGCTCCGTCCGCCTTACCGTCACCCGCGGCCCCGGGCCCCGCGGCTATTCCCCGCGCGAGGCCGGCCCATCCCATACCTTCCTCACCTGGCATCCAGCCCCGCTCCCCCCATGCCCCCAACCCGGCTGTCACCTCGTCACCGCCCCGTTCAACATCCCTTCCAACGATCCCCTCGCCCACGCCAAACACGGGTCCCGACTCCCCAACATCCTCGCCCGCGCCCATGCCGAGCGGATCGGTGCCGACGACGCCCTCCTTCTCGACTCCCATGGTCACGCCGTTGAAACGGCCGGCGCCAACCTCTTCTGGTTCTCCAGGACCACCCTCTGTTCCCCACCCGATTCCGCCGCCGCACTTCCCGGCATCACCGCCCACCTCATCCGATCCATCGCCAGTTCCCTTGGCATCCGACAGGCCCGGCAACTCATCACCCGCGATGAACTCGCCCGGTGCGACGGCCTCTTCCTCACCGTCTCAACCCGCGGCGTCGTGCCCGTCCTCAGCCTCGATCAACTCCCCATCCCCGATCATCCCAACATCCCGCACCTCGCCCAGGCCCTCGCCGAAATCACCGACATGGAATGCCCTGCGCCAATCCGCCCCGGAAACACGCCAACATCGTGACTTTGATTCGCCCTGCCGCTCCCTCCACCGGTAAGCTGCGCAATACCTTCAGGATGAGTCTTCTCTCAACAGGGCGTTCTGCCACCGCGTCACTCGCACTCACCTTCCTCTGCCTCGTCCAGATCCTCGCAGCCCCCGGCGACACCTTTGACCTCGCCGACCGCAAGGATCGCCTGCCCTGGATCTGGCAGCCCCCCCAACCCCAGTCCATCCCCGCCGTCCAGGGCACCCCGCCCGCCACTGACATCGATCACTTCATCCGCGCCCGTCTCGATCAACACCATCTCAAACCCGCCCCGCCGGTATCCGATGCCGCCTGGCTGCGCCGCACCCACTTCGTCATCACCGGCCTTCCACCCAGTCGCGAAGCCCTTCTCTCCTTCCTCTCCGATACCGCCCCGGACCGGCGTCCCCGCGCCGTGGATGCCCTGCTCGCCTCACCCCATTTCGGGGAACGTTGGGCCCGGCACTGGATGGATCTCATGCGCTACGCCGAGAGCCGTGGCCACGAGTTCGACTACACCATCGCCAATGCCTGGCAGTATCGCGATTACCTCATCCGCGCCTTCAACGACGATCTCCCCTACGACCGGTTCCTCTCCGAACATCTCGCCGGCGATCTCCTCCCGCCCCGCTTCAACCCGCAAACCGGTGCCCACGAATCCATCCTCGCCACCGGCTGGGCCTTCCTCGGCGAGGAACCCCACAGCCCCGTCGATATCCGCCTCGACGAATGCGAACGCGTCGACAACAAGATCGATGTCCTGTCCAAGGCTTTCCTCGGTCTCACCGTCTCCTGCGCCCGTTGCCACGATCACAAGTTCGATGCCCTCACCCAACGCGATTACTACGCCCTGAGCGGGTTCCTCCTCGGCTCCGGATTCCGTCAGGTCCGATTCGATACCGCCGTCGAACACGAGCGCATCGGCACCCAACTCGAAGCCCTCCGCCAATCCCATCGGCTGCCGCTCGCCTCCAATCTCGTCGCCCACTTCCGTCCCGCCCTCGATTCCCTCCCGACCCGCCTTCTCGAAGCCTTCTCTCCCCACCCTCCCGCTTCGTGGACCAATCAGGTCGCCCTCGCCGCCAAGGATCCCGCCCATCCACTCCACCCCTTCACCCAACGCTCCCGCGAAACCACCCCCGCCCAACATCCCGCCGCCCAACCCCGCGTCATCGCCGATTACACCCGCCCCGGCACCACCCTGTTCCGTTCGGATGGCCCCGGGTTCGGGCCCCATGCCCGTTCCCCCGGCGACTTCATCCCCGGTGGCATTCCCGCTGAACCCCTCCTCCGCATCCTGCCCCTCGGCGGTGCTGTCTGGGATGGTTTCTGGAACCGGCTCGCCCTCGCCCCCGGCAATGAACCCGATCCCGGTTCCCTCGCCTCATCCCATCGGGCCGGCCGCACCCTGCGCACCCCCTCCGTCCTCCTCGGCTCCGGCAACCTCCACTACCTCATCCGCGGACGCGCCCGCGTCTACGCCGCCGTCGATTCCCACATCATGATCGCCGGCCCGCTCCACGGCGCCCTCATGGCCACCTTCGACACCGGCTCGCGCATTGCCTGGGTCACCCACAAACTCGACGCCTATGCCGGTCACCGCGCCCACGTGGAGTTCGCTCCCGAGGCCAATGGCCCCCTGGAAGTCTTTCAGGTCGTCGAATCCGATTCCGTCCCGCCCCTGCCCGATTCCCTTTCCTGGCGCCCGGATTCACCGGTCGATTCCCCCGCTGCACTCGCCCAGGCCTTCACCCGGGACTGCGCCCGCGCCCTCGGTGCCCTGGCGTCGGATTCCCTCAACCGCGAACCCCGGCTCGCAACCGTCGCCGACTGGTTGTTCCGCCATCCGGAATTGCTCGACATCGACCCCGCCACCCTGGCCCAGGCCGCCCAACCCTGGTCTTCAGCACGCGATGCCCTCGCCACGACCGTCCGTTGGGAATCCCGAACCGCCGTCGCCTGGCTCGATGGTTCCGGTGTCGATGCCCATGTGTTGGTCCGCGGCAAACCCGGGCGTCATGCCGAACCCGCTCCCCGCTCCCTACCTTCCGCCCTCGGCCTCGATCCCATCCAACCCTCCGACACCAGCGGTCGCCTCGAACTCGCCCGTCAACTGACCCAGCCCTCCAATCCCCTCGTCGCACGCGTCTTCGTCAATCGCGTGTGGCATCACCTGTTCGGTCGGGGAATCGTTCCCACCACCGACAACTTCGGTTTCCTCGGCGAACGCCCCACCCATCCCGAACTGCTCGACCATCTCGCCTGGCACTTCATCCACTCCGACCAGTGGTCCCTCAAACGCCTCGTCCGGCGTCTCGTCCTCACCGACACCTTCGCCACAGGCTCCACCACCCCTTCCTCCCAGGCCGCCCAGACCGATCCCTCCAATCTCCTCTGGCATCGCATCCCCGTCCGTCGTCTCGAAGCCGAGACCATCCGCGATTCCCTCCTCACCGTCTCAGGTCGCCTCGACCCCGCCACCGGCGGCCCTCCCATCCCCGTTCACCTCACCGAGTTCGCCAACGGCCGTGGTCGCCCCGAAAAGGACGGACCCCTCGACGGTGCCGGTCGGCGCAGCCTCTACACGGCCGTCCGTCGCAATTTCATGCCCCCGCTCCTGGTCGCCTTCGATTTCCCCACCCCGTTCAGCACCATGGGACGTCGCAACCGGACCAATGTCCCGGGCCAGGCCCTCGCCCTCATGAACGATCCCTTCGTCCATCAGCAGGCACGCTTCTGGGCCGAACGTCTGCTCCGCTCCACCCCCGACTCCGACGAGGCCCGCATCAACTGGCTCTTCGAAACCGCCTTCTCCCGCAGCCCACGCCCCGACGAGGTCCTCGCCTGCCGCGAATCCCTCGCCGAACTCCGCAGCCTCGACCCCGATCCCGTCGCCGTCTGGTCCGACCTCGGCCACGCCCTCTTCAACACCTCTGAGTTCATCTACCTGCCATGAACCCTCCCGCAGGCCGTCTGCCCCTTCCCACCCTTTCCCGTCGCGCACTCCTCTCCCGCGCCGCCACCGGCTTCGGCGCCCTCGCCCTCGGCGTCCTCTTCACCCCCGGCGCCCGCGCCCAACTCCAGTCCCTTGCCCCGCACCCTTCCCATCA
>CAZDYB010000009.1:0-8310 GCA_964509045.1 uncultured Akkermansia sp. | reverse complement strand
GGCCATTTCGCGCCCAAGGCCCGCAGCGTCATCTTCCTGTTCATGGAAGGCGGTGTGTCCCAGGTCGACAGTTTCGACCACAAACCCCTCCTCGCGAAACATCACGGTGAAGACCCCCGAAAGGCCATCGGCCGTCTCGAAAAGACCCAGTTCGAGAACGTCGGCACCGTCCTCAAGTCACCCTGGAACTTCAAACAACACGGCCAGTCCGGCCTCTGGATCAGCGACCTCTTCCCCCACGTCGCCCAACGCGCCGACGAACTCTGCGTCCTGCGCTCGATGACCTCGGCGTTCCCCGAACACACCAGCGCCAATTATTTCCTCCACAGCGGCCTCGGTCTGCAGGGCCGGCCCAGCATGGGCGCCTGGGTCGCGTACGGGCTCGGCACCGAGAACCAGGACCTTCCCGGCTACGTCGTCCTCAATGGCGGCCTCATCCCGCCCGGTGGCGTCGATTGCTTCGGCAACGGCTTCCTCCCCGCCACTTATCAGGGATCCCTCTTCAACGCCGCCGGCACACCCCTGGCCAACGTTCTCCCCCTCGAATCCAATCCCGCACGGCAACTCGCCAAACGTCGGCTCGCCCAACGCCTCAATCGCGCCACCCTCGGTTCCGCTCCCGCCGATGACGCCCTCGAAAGCGCCATCGCCAATGCCGAACTCGCCGCCCGCATGCAGGTGGCCGTCCCTGATCTCCTCGATCTCGCCGGCGAATCCGACGCCACCCGCCAACTCTACGGCTTCGATGCCCCCTACGCCCCCACCCGGATCTACGCCCGCCAATGCCTCATCGCCCGTCGCCTCGTCGAACGCGGCGTCCGTTTCATCGAACTCACCATCCCCAAGGTCGACGGAGCCGATCGTTGGGACGCCCACAGCAACCTCGTCCATAATCACGGCAACAACGCACGCGCCGTCGATCAACCCATCGCCGGCCTCCTCACCGATCTCCGCGAACGCGGTCTCCTCGACGACACCCTCGTCGTCTGGGCCGGTGAATTCGGGCGTACCCCCTTCGCCCAGGGATCCGATGGCCGCGATCACAACGAGTTCGCCTTCTCCGCCTGGCTCGCCGGTGGCGGTGTCCGCCCCGGTTTCGCCTTTGGTGAAACCGATGAATGGGGTTATCGCGCCGTGCAGGACCGCCTCGAAATGCACGATCTCCACGCCACCCTCCTCCATCTTCTCGGTCTGGATCACACCCGCCTGACCTACCGTTTCGGCGGTCGCGACATCCGCCTCACCGACGTCCACGGCGATGTCATCCAGCGCATCCTCGCCTGACGCCGGTTTTCGTGATCCATGAATCTCACGCCTGAACACCGATCCATTGGATAGACCGAAAAAGTCCAAATCTTCCTGCTTCCCCGTTTTCGTGTGTTTCGTGTGTTTCGTGGTCAGCAGTCTTCCCGGGTCGTCGAACCACGAACCACACGAAACCACACGAAAGGAGGTGCCAGACACCGGGCCTGGCTCCCGCCCCGTTTCCATCCGTGCCCATCCGTGTGATCCGTGGTTTCAAAACCGGGTTTCCCGATCCACGAATAATCACACACCCGGAACGATTCAATTGCCAGTCCACTGACACAGGCCCCAGTCTCGACCAGCTTTTGCCACCCTATGAATCGTCGACTTTTCCTTCACTCCTCCACAGCGGCGGCGGGTTCGCTGCTCCTGCCCCAGTGGCGGCTGGCTGCCGCTGACCTTGCCTCACGCGAACCGCTGGCTGCTTCCACCAAAAAGGCCCTCGCCGATGCCGCCCTCAACGCAGCCACCAAGGCAGGTGCCACCTATGCCGATGTCCGGATCGGCCGTTATCTCATCCAGTTCATCGTCACCCGCGAAGACAAGGTGATGAACGTGGCCAGCACCGAAGACTACGGCGCAGGCATCCGGGTGATCGCCCAGGGCGCCTGGGGCTTCATGGCGGTGGATCAACTCACTCCCGAAAGCATCGCGCGCGCCGCCGTCGAAGCCGTCGCCATCGCCAAGGCCAACTCAAAGCTCCAGACCGAACCCGTCCAACTCGCCCCGCAGAAGGGCGTGGGCGAGGTCATCTGGCGCACTCCCATCAAGAAGAACGGTTTCCAGGTTCCCCTGGCAGACAAGGTGGATCGACTCCTCGCCGCCAATGCCGCCGCCCTCAAGGCCGGTGCCTCCTTCGTCAGTTCCTTCCTCGGACTGGTCAATGAACAGAAATACTTCGCCAGCACCGACGGCTCGTACATCGACCAGGATGTGCACCGCATCTACCCCCAGTTCCAGGTCACCGCCACCGACCCCAAGACCGGCCGGTTCCAGACCCGCGCCTCGCTGAGCGCCCCGTCCGGACGCAGTTGGGAATACCTCGATGCCGATCCCACCGGCAAACGTCCCGGGATCACGCCCCGTTACACCCATTCCTACGACATGATCGAGGACGCCGCGCTCGCCGCCGAGCAGGCCCGGGCCAAGCTCAGCGCCAAGTCCGTGGTCGCCGGCCAATACGACCTCATCCTCGACCCCTCCCACCTCTGGCTCACCATCCACGAATCCGTCGGGCATGCCACCGAACTCGACCGCGTGCTGGGCTACGAAGCCAACTTCGCCGGAACCTCCTTCGCCACCCTGGACAAGTGGAAGAGCGGAAAGTTCCAGTACGGCAGTTCCATCGTGAACCTGGTGGCCGACAAGACCGAACCCGGCTCCCTCGGTGCCGTCGGATACGACGACGAAGGCGTTCCCACCCGATCCTGGCCGATCGTCAAGGACGGCATCCTGGTCGATTACCAGAAGACCCGTGACCAGGCCCACGTGCTGGGCCAGACCGCCGGCGACGGTTGCAGCTACTCGCAGCACTGGTCGGACGTCCAGTTCCAGCGCATGCCCAACGTGTCGCTCCAGCCGGGCACGAAACCCCTGACTCCGGAGGAAATGATCAAGGGCGTGGAGAAGGGCATCTACATCATCGGCGACGGCTCCTTCTCCATCGATCAGCAGCGCTACAATTTCCAGTTCGGTGGCCAACTGTTCTACGAGATCAAGGACGGCGCCATCGCCGGCATGCTCCGGGACGTGGCCTACCAGTCGAACACCCAGGAATTCTGGAACTCGTGCGTGGCGATCTGCGACCGGCGCGACTACGCCCTGGGAGGTTCATTCCGGGACGGCAAGGGCCAACCCTCCCAGTCCAGCGCCGTCTCGCACGGCAGCTCCACGACCCGCTTCAACAAGGTCAACGTCATCAACACCGCCCGAAAGATCTGAATCATGACCAACCTCTCCGAATCCGAGGCCCGTTCGATCCTGCAGAAGGTCCTCGCCCTGTCCAAAGCCGACGAATGCGAAGTCACCCTGGGCGGGGGACGCAGTGCCAACCTCCGCTTCGCGCGCAATGCGGTGTCCACCAGCGGCGCCTCTGAACGGTTGCAACTCGCCGTCACCAGCAGCTTCGGAAAACGCAGCGGCGCCGCCACGATCAACGAGTTCGACGACGCCTCGCTCGCCCGGGTGGTGCGTACCGCAGAGGAACTGGCTCGCCTGTCCCCGGAAAACCCCGAGCACGTGGAACTGCCCGGCCCACAGAAATACCAGGAACCCGCCGGCTACTTCGCGTCCACAGCCGGCCTCTCCCAGCAGGATCGCGTGCGGCACACCGCGGCCAGCATCGGCATCTGTCGGGACGCCAAACTCGTCGCCGCCGGTTTCCTCGAGGACAACACCTCGTTCTCCGCACTCGCGAATTCCCGGGGCCTGTTCGCCTTCCAACGCAGCTCCGGAGTTGATTTCTCGATCACCGCCCGGACCGAGGACGGCACCGGGTCCGGTTACGCCCTCGCCGACTTCAATGATGCGTCGCGACTGGATGCCGCCGCCGTGACGCGCATCGCCGCGAAGAAGGCCGCGATGTCCCGGGGCGCACGGGCCATCGAACCGGGAAAGTACACGGTCATCCTGGAGCCTGCGGCCGCGGGTACCCTGATCGAACTGATGGTCGGAGCCATGGACGCCCGCTCCGCCGAGGAGGGGCGGTCCTACCTGAGCAAGGCCGGCGGCGGAACACGGCACGGCGAGAAGCTCCTCGACGAACGGGTCCACCTCTATTCGGACCCGCTCCACCCCGAGGTGCCGGGAAGCAAATGGACCGTCGATGGCCTGCCGCAGCGACGGATCGATTGGTTCGAGGGCGGCGTCGTGCGCAACCTCCGCTTTTCCCGGTACTGGGCCCGCAAGAAGGAGTTGGCCGAGGACAAGGTTGCCCTCGGCGGGGGCCCCACCATCATGGCCGGCACCGACACCAGCCTCGAAGACCTGATCAAGGGCGTGAAACGCGGCGTGCTGGTCACCAACCTCTGGTACATCCGCCAGGTCGATCCCCAGACCCTGCTCCACACCGGCCTCACCCGCGATGGCACCTTCTACGTGGAGGACGGCGAGATCCGGTATCCGCTCAAGAACTTCCGGTTCAATGAATCGCCCGTGATCATGCTCAACAACCTGGAAGCCCTGGGTCGCCCAACCCGCGTCAAGGGCAGCCTCATTCCCTCCATGGTCGTCCGCGACTTCACCTTCTCCAGCCTGTCCGACGCCGTCTGACCCGGGCCCTATGTCCGAGTTCGTCTTTTCCCGTCTGCAGTACGATTCCGGCGACTGGGACAAGGTCGACCCTCGGATGCCGGCCAACCTGCTTGATTCCCTGGTCGCCTACACCACCCTCCCCGTTCATCCGCGGGAGGTCGTTGTCCCCCTGGGCGGTGCCGAGCTTTTCGATGCCGCCTTCTGCTACCTCAGCGGACGTCGACTGGTGCAGTTCTCCGAACGGGAACGGCTGAACTTCGAACGTTATGTCCGACGCGGCGGGTTCGTTTTCGTCGATGACTGCAACCACGACGTCGACGGGCTCTTCGCCAGGTCGTTCGAGGCCCAGATGGCGGCCGTGTTCGGCTCCGATGCACTCGTCCGGGTTCCCAATGACCACGCCCTCTACCGGGCCTTCTTCCACTTCAACGGCCCACCCACGACCTCCTTCGAGATGAACGGCTGGGGCGATGACCTCGTCCACGAGCATCTCCGGGCAATCGAGGTCGATGGCCGGATCGCCGTGCTCTACTCGAACAAGGACTACGGCTGCGAATGGGACTATGACCCCCGCAACAAACGGTTCCTCGCCGAGGACAACACCCGGTTCGGCGTCAACATCGTCGCCTACGCCCTCGGTCTCTGAACACGCGACCTCCCCTCTGCACCATGCCTCCACCCAACAACCTGACGGAACACGAAGCCGTTGAACTCCTCGAACGGCTGACCCGCCTCCGTTCCGAGATCGCCAAGGCGGTCGTCGGTCAGCAACGCGTGGTGGACGAACTCCTGACCGCATTCCTCGCCGGCGGCCATTGCCTGCTCGAAGGCCTGCCCGGCCTCGGCAAGACCCTCCTCATCCGCAGCCTCGCCCAGGCCGTCTCCCTGTCCTTTCATCGCATCCAGTTCACCCCCGACCTGATGCCCTCCGACATCATCGGTACCGAGGTGCTGGAAGAGGACCAGGCCACCGGACGCCGTTTCTTCCAGTTCAACCGCGGCCCCATCTTCGGCCAGTTGATCCTCGCCGATGAAATCAACCGCACACCGCCCAAAACGCAGGCGGCCCTCCTTGAAGCGATGCAGGAAGGCAGTGTGACCCATGGCGGCAAGACCCATCCTCTCGAACGTCCGTTCTTCGTCCTCGCCACCCAGAACCCCATGGAACAGGCGGGAACCTATCCCCTGCCCGAAGCCCAACTGGACCGCTTCCTCCTCCAACTGACGATCGGTTACCCGACCGAACAGGAGGAGAAAACCCTGCTGACCCGAACCACCGGCGGCCCGACCGAGACCATCTCTCCCGTGATGTCCGCCCCGGATATCCTCCAGCTTCAGGCCCTCACCCGCCGCGTGCTCCTCAGCGATCCCTTGCTCGATTACCTGAATCGCCTGGTCCGCAGCACGCGCGACCAGACCCACCCCGTCGTGGGTCGCTGGATCCGCTGGGGTGCCGGTCCCCGCGGCGGCCAATCCCTCGTGCTCGCCGCCAAGGCCCGTGCCCTGCTCGCCGGACGGTTCGCCGTCACCCTCGACGATATCCAGGCCCTCGCACCCCCCGTCCTGCGCCATCGCCTGATCCTCCAGTTCGAGGCCGAAGCCGAAAACGTCAGCCGCGACCAGGTCGTCCGGGAACTCATCGCTTCCATGCCCAGGCCCCACGATCCGGTGAAGTGATGGAGACTCCTCCCCCACCCCTCCTCGACGCACCGCTGCGGGCGGCCGTCGGGCAACTGACCCTCGCCACCCGTCGACTCGTGGCCGGGGCCGTGGCCGGCCTCCATCCCAGCCTTCACCCAGGCCGTTCCCGCGAGTTCCATCAATACCGCCCCTATCAGCCCGGGGACGAAACCCGTCACATCGACTGGAAACTGTTCGCCCGCTCCGACCGTTTCTTCCTCCGCGAAAGCGATGTCGACTCCCGCGTGGCCGTCTCCCTGGTCCTCGATGCCACCGCTTCCATGCAGCATCGCGGAACCCGCAGCGACGATCCCCGGAAATTCGACCGGGCCCGGTCACTGGCCGCCGCGTTCGCCATGATCGCCGATACCCAGGGTGATCCAGTCACCCTGCACGTCGTTTCCAACGGGGTTGTGTCCTCCCTGTCCACCGCCGGACGCCGGCAACCCCTCCGGCAGATCATCCAGCACCTCGCCACGCTCGAACCGCAGGGGCGTTGGCCCACGGAACCCCGCAGCCTCGCTCAAGCCATGGGTCGGACCCGGACGGGCAACGGTTCCACCGGCCCAGCCGCCACCCGCCAACTCACCGTGCTGCTCACCGATGGCCATGAACATGACGGCGAGATCCGGGCCGCCCTAAGCCCACTGCGCGCACGCCAGCATGAGGTTCTCTGCCTCCACTTCATCGCCCGCGACGAGATCGATTTCCCCTATCAGGGTCCGGTGCGGCTGGAGGAATGGGAAACAGGGCGCACCCTCGAAACCGACGCGTCCACCGTGCGACAGCAGGCGCTGGACGCCCAGGAGGCCGCGCGCCGGGCCTGGCAATGCAGCTGGGGCGATTCCCGTTTCGACTACCTCCCCATCCCGAGCGACCAACCGTTGGAACGTTGCCTCCACGACCTTCTCCGACGCCGGATGCGCCACTGAGCCACCGCATGTTTCAAGTCGTCCATCCGCTGGGCCTGTTCGCCCTGGCAACGCTCGCCGTCCCGATCGTGATTCATCTCTGGCGTCGGCCGTCCCCCGTGGTGCGCGTCGGAAACCTGCGTCCCTTCCTCGCCCATCGACGATCCTCGCGCGCTCTGACCCTTCATGACTGGCCGGTTTTCCTGCTGCGCTGCGCCATCCTCACAGCCCTGGCTCTGGCCTTCGCCGGTCTGCGTTGGACGCCCCGGACACCCGCCCCGGCCCGCTGGTGCCTGCTCCTCCCCGGAACCCCCCTCCAGGATCCGCATCTCCAGGACTGGACCCGCCGGATCCAGGAAGGGTTCGAACCACGCTGGCTGGCGCCGGGTTTTCCCGGAATCACCGATCCAACCCTGTCTCCGGCTTCCGACGTCAACACACCGGTCTGGTCGCTGCTCAGCGAGGCGGATCGACAACTCGCCGCCGGCTCCGAAGCCTGGGTGTTCGGCCCAACCTGGGCCTCCCTCTTCCAGGGTGACCGCCCTTCGGTTTCCAATCTGCGCATCCATTGGCATGCCGTGCCCACCCCGCCGCCCATTTCCCCCCAACCGTCCGCTCCCCGCGTCGGGATCGTCCACCACCCGGACCGCGTCCTGGACGCCGGGTACGTGCGCGCCGCACTCGAGGCGATCGGCGCGTCCATCGTCACCAACGGGGTTCCCACCTGGATCTTCCAACTCGGCCCCGTCCCGCTGCCATTCCCAGGGCAGGATCTCGAACGTCACGACGTTCGGATCGTTCGGGATGCACCTGAATCGGCGGGACCGGAGTTCGTTTCCCGCCGGATCGATGTCGGTTCCCAGACCGTCCACCTGCGACAACGGGTTGTTCCCGGGCCGGGCACACCGGTGTTTCGCGACAGTCATGGTGATCCCTGGCTCACCGAGGTGCGCCAGGGATCGGTCGTCCTCTGGCACGTTGCCTTCCGGTTTCACCCCGACTGGACCGATTGGCCACTGGACACCGCCTTTCCAGCCTGGTGGCAGGAGCACCTTCAACCAGGCCCTCCCAACACGACGGAGATCGCCCCGGAACAGGCTTCGCCCCGGTTCAACCCGGATCCCACCCGTGGAGTCGCTCCCACACCCCATCACCCGGCATT
>CAZDYB010000008.1:0-20985 GCA_964509045.1 uncultured Akkermansia sp. | reverse complement strand
GCAAAGTTGATGGGGTATGACGGGGTGGAGTTGGTGTTTACGCCGGACGCGGTGCGGGAGTTGGCATTCCGGGCGTTGGACAAGGGGACCGGGGCGAGGGCGTTGCGGGCGATGGTGGAGCGATTGATGCGGGACGTGATGTTCGAGGTGCCGGGATCGGAGGATGTGGTGGGGGTGACGGTGAATCGGGGGGTGGTGATGGGGGAAGAGATGCCTTTGGTTCGGAGGAAAGCGACGCAGGTAGCGGCATAGAAGGCAGTTGAAACCCAAACACTGGGAATAATTCGTTGACTCGCCGACCCGATTAAGGCAGAACGGATGGAGTTGGTTGGAGCACCGAATTAGCCTATGAAATCTGTAAAGAAACTTTCCGTGACCCTGGCCGTGGTATCCGCTTTGTCTGCGGTGACCCTGCAGGCGGCAACGGCAGCTCAAGTCGAGGCGGTCAGCAAGAAGGTCGCCGCGACAAAGGCGGTCGAGGCTCCCGCACTGGTTGGGAAGTTGGTCACCAAGGCCAGCAAGGAAGACAAGCAACAAATCGCGGTGGCTGCCCTCGCTTCCGGGCTGCGGACCCATCCTGCTGCGATTACCTCACTGTTGACGGCGGCGCTGAAGGGCGCTCCTGAGTCGGTTGAGGCGTTGGTCAACACCACGCTGGATGTCATGCCTGATTCTGGGATGACCGTTGTGCGTGTGGTTGCCGAGGTTCTCCCCACCAAGTCGGACTTGGTTGTGGCGGCTGTTGCCAAGCGGGCTCCGGCCCAGAAGGCGGCTGCCGAGCGCGAGTTGGCTGCCAGCCGCGCCCGTCGTCTGGTTGCGACTCCCACCCCTGCCTCGGCCGCGATCAGCGGTGGCACGGTTGATCAGCAGCCTCGCCCGGTGGCCACTCCCCCGACCCAGATCGATAGCGGATCGGTTTACGGCGGTGGTGATCCTGGCCGTCCCTGATGTTGGTCCCTGTTGATTTCAAAGCCCGCCTCCATTTGTTTGGAGGCGGGTTTTTCGTTTGTCGGTCACGAGGGTGGGATGGGGTTTGAGGGTGAAGGACAGAAGGACAGTGTGGGAGCAGATTGGGCGCTGGATCCTGGCAGTGTTGCTATTGCCGGTGGCGATTGGGGTGGGGTGGGCGGTGTTGGACGTGGTTGGGTTGATTGGGGACGTGATGGAGTTCTGGGTTCCGGTCGCGGCTGGGGTGGCTATCTGGCTGGTGATCTTCGCGAGTCTGCCGCGCCCCATGTGGTTGTATGTGGTGGGGCATGAGTTGACCCATGCTCTATGGGCTTTGCTGTTTGGAGGTCGAGTGAAGTCGATCAAGGCCAGTTCCCGGGGTGGACACGTGGTGGTGACCAAGAGCAATGCGCTGGTGATTCTGGCACCGTATTTTTTCCCCTTGTACACGGTGCTGTGGGTGTTGGTCTTTCAATTGACCAGCTTGTTGGTCGGGTTGACGCAACCGATGCCGTGGTTCCACCTTGGAGTCGGGGTCACGTATGCGTTTCATGTCACGCTGACCTTGTGGATCCTCCGGGTGCGCCAACCCGACATTGAAGGTCTGGGGTGGATATTTTCTGCGGTGATTATCGGGCTGACCCATGGATTGCTGTTGTTGCATGCGTTGCCGTGGATCAGCGGTAGGGTATCGGTGACGACCGCATGGGGGTGTGTGTTGAGCCGGACTGGAAGGGTACTCCAAATGATGGGTGGATGGATCGGATGACACCATGTTGGTCGGGTGATTTGGGCGTTGAAGTGGCTTGGCTGCTGATTTTTGGAAATCCGGGTTGAAACCTCGGCGGTGTTCCGTCGAAATCGAACGACACAAGCGGCTGCATGAACCTTGGCGATATACTCAGTCCCAGCCAGATCATCTCCGACCTGAAGGCGGGAGACCGTTGGCAGGCGATCGAGGAGATGGTGGGTCATTTGGTGGCAGCGGGTAAGGTTCAGGAGGGCAGTCGAGATGCGGTGATTGCGGCGGTGCGGAAGCGAGAGGCTTCCATGAGCACCGGGATTGGCTTTGGTATTGGTATTCCGCATGCCTCGACGGATCTGGTGCCTGAGTTGACGGCGGCGTTTGGCCGATCGCGCGCCGGGGTACAATTCGATGCACTGGACAGCCAACCGGTGCATCTGGTGACGCTCTTGCTGGTCCCGCAGGGGCAATTCCAGAAGCACCTGCACACGCTGGCTGGGATTGCCAAGGTCCAGCGTCGGGACGACTTCCTGCGGGCCTTGGATGCTGCCGTCGACGCGGATTCGATCCTCAGGGCCATCCGCGACCATTCCTCAGCCCGGTGACGTGTGCGGCCTGATGGCCGGGGGCGGACAGGGTCAGTCGACTTTCCGAATTCCGAACATGTTTCATACCCTACTCGAAATCCGTCTCAAGGCAGCGGTCCGGATGGTCATGCCGGATGCCGACCTGGCCACGGTTCAGGTGCGTCCATCGTCCGATTCCAAATTGGGGGATTACCAGTCCAATGCGGTGATGGGATTGGCGAAGGGCGCCCGGATGAATCCGAGGCAGTTGGCTGGCGAGATCATCGGTCAATTGCAAGTCACCGACATCTGTTCGGCGGTGGAAGTGGCGGGCCCTGGGTTTCTCAATTTCCGTCTGGCGGAGGCTGCATTGGCAGCGGCGTTGGAAGGGGCGAATCGGGGTGAGCATCTCTTTTTCGAGCCGGTTGCCGAACCGAAGACCGTGGTGATTGACTTCAGTTCACCCAACGTGGCCAAGCCCATGCATGTGGGGCATATCCGGTCGACGGTATTGGGAGATTCGTTGGCCAGAACACTGAGGTTGTTGGGTCATCGGGTGATCACGGACAACCATATTGGCGACTGGGGGACGCAGTTCGGGATGCTGTTGCTGGGATGGAAGACCCGGTTGGATTCCGCCGCATTGGAGCGGGATGCGATCGGTGAGCTGGAGCGGATCTACAAGGAGATCAACCGGGATTGTGGATTGGATCCGGGCGTTAGGGAACTGGCGAAGGCGGAATTGGTACTTTTGCAGGGTGGCGACGGAGAGAATCTCGGAATCTGGAAGGAGATGATCCGGCTGTCGCAGATCCAATTTGATGCGGTTTATGGCCGGTTGGGGGTGCGGTTCGATCACACATTGGGAGAGAGCTTCTATAATCCTTGGCTGGGTGACCTGGTGAAGGACCTGGTTTCGGCGGGCGTGGCGAGGGAGAGCGACGGAGCGATTGCGGTGTTTTCGGATGGAACGGTTCCGGCGAAGGAGGATCCGTTGAAGATCCAGCGGGATGGCGAGTGGCAGGATCAGCCGTTGCTTATCCAGAAGTCTGACGGGGGATTCAATTATGCGACGACGGATCTGGCGACATTGGAGTACAGGATCCGGACGTGGTCACCGAGTGAGATCCTTTATGTGACGGACGGACGCCAGCAGAGTCATTTCCGGCAGGTGTTCACGGTGTTTGGCCGCTGGCGACCCGAGGCAGCGGCGAGTGTTCGCCTGGTTCATGTCTGGTTTGGGTCGATATTGGGGGAGGATGGGCGTCCGTTCAAGACGAGGTCGGGCGACACGGTCAAGCTGGGGGAGTTGTTGGATGAGGCTGAGGAACGGGCGCTGGGAGTTGTGCGTGAGAAGCGTCCGGACCTGACGGAGTTGGAGCAGCGGGAGATTGCCCGGGTGGTTGGGTTGGGAGCGATCAAGTATCAGGACCTGCTGCCCAACCGGCAGAGTGATTATACCTTTTCTTGGGACAAGATGCTGGCGTTGAATGGGAACACGGCGCCCTACCTGCAATATCAATACACCCGTGCGGCGAAAGTGGTGCGTGACGGCGGCAATGTGCCGTTGGAGGACACGAGAATCCGGTTTGAGACTGGAGAAGAGCGCGCCTTGGCGCGGCACCTGTTGAACTTTGGATGGGCATTGACGGCGATGGGTGAGGAGCAACGCCCGAACTATCTCTGCAATTATCTTTATGAACTCGCCGGACTCTCTTCGCGGTTCTATGAGGCTTGCCCGGTATTGAAGTCAGCGGACTCGCTGCGGGCCTCGCGCCTGGCGCTGTGCCAACTGACGGCGCGGGTTTTGAAGACGGGCCTGGACTGCCTGGGAATCGAAGTCAGTGATCGGATGTAGGGCAGGCGTCACGGGGCCGGGCCGACCCAGTCGGTCGGAGATCATCGGAGCGGGACTGGAGTTCAATTCCCCCGGCCCCGCATCCAGCGGAACAGTTCGGTGATCCGGGGCGGTTGACCGGTTCTCAGGATCGCCGTGCGGAAGATCCGGCCACATCCCCAGAGGACGGCGAGATCAAAGGCGACGAGGAGAAGGCCTGTGCCAACGACATCGAAGAGGGGTGGTGAGGCGGTGATCCGGTTCATCATGACGAACGGCGTGTAGAGAGGGATCCAGGAGAGGAAGGTGGCGACGGGGCCATTGGGATCCCTGGGGATGAAGGGGAGCAGGAAGAGGGGGACCATCAGGATGAGCATGACGGGTCCCATGAGGTTCTGGGCATCCTTGAGGGTGTTGCAGAGGGAACCGATGGTCAGGAACAGGGTGGCGTAGAGGACGTAGCCGAGGATGAAGTAGGCGAGGAAACCGGGAAGGAGCCCGGTGGATTGGAACAGGGCCAGAATGTCGGTGGGCAGGGTGGCCATGGGAGACGAGGCGGGGAGGGAACCGGAGGAGATTCGGGAGGCGACGAGGCCGACCTGGACGGCGATGATGGCGACGAGGGTGGCGATCCAGGTGCCCAGCATCACCCCGCCGGTGAGGGCGACGCCGGCCAGTTTGCCGAGCATGAGTTCCCCGGGGGTGACGCTGGACAGGAGGACTTCAATGATCCGGTTGGATTTCTCCTCGATGACGGAGTTGAGGAGCATCTGGGACACGACGAAGATGGAGATCCAGAGGAGGTAGACGAAGAAGCTGGGGGCCCATTGTCGGAGTCGATCGGCGATGTCGACCTGTTCAGTGCCGACGGCCTTGCGGGGATTGAGATCGATCATCGGGGCCCGCTGGGACTCGACGCGGGCAATGACGGCGGGATCCACGCCGAGAGCCTGGTACTCGCGTCTCCGAAGGTGGTCGCTGAGGAAGCGCTCGAGGGTGTCGCGGAGTTCGGTATCGGCCTGATTCTCGCCCCAATAGCGGAGGGCATTGGTTCCGTTGAGGCTGTACGACGGCGGAATGATGACGGCGGCAAACAACCTGGGCTCCGGGGAGGCGGTGGAGGGCGGAAGGATGTGTTCGCCGCGCAGCCATGGTTTCAGTTGGGTTTCGAGGAGGGGCAGATCATTGGTGGTGGTGATGCTGGCTGGAACGGGCACCTCCAGCCATCGGTCTTTGGGTGGGACGAATCCCGGGACATCGAGGTACTGCTCTCCGCGGGACAGTTTCCATGCGGCGAGATCGAGTTCGGTTTCGCCGGCTGGATTCTTGCGGATGTGATAGGAGAACGGTTCGGAATAGGGAGCGGTCCGAGCGAAGGCGATGAGCTCCCTGTCGATCTCGGCGGTTCGTTTGCGGGCCATCTCGGCCCGGATGGATGGGGCGAATCCGCCGTCCAGATCGAGCAGGACATAGTGGCGGGTGGAGACCCCCTTGCGGGCGAGCAGAACGGGTAGGGTGCCTGAAAGAACGATGATGATGGGGAACAGGAAAATGCCCATCCAGAATCCCTTGGTGCGCGCGTTCTCACAGAACTCACGCCATGCGACCAGCCAGACGTATCTCATCTGAATGCGGTCTCCCGGGCCCCGGGCCCCACCAGGTGCACGAAGACATCGTGCAGGCTCGGTTCAGCGGCATCGAAGGAACGGAGTCGGATCGGGAGCTCGAAGCACGCCCGAAGGATCTCGTGCGGATCAGCGCCTTCCCTCAGTGCGAGTTGCCAGCGGTCGGTGCCATCAGGATGCAGGCTGGCGACCGAGGGCAGGGAGGCGAGGCGTGAGGGGTCATCGGAGGTTTCGATGCGGACCCGGTGTGGGAGGGTCCGGCGAGCCTCGGTGACGGAGCCATCGAAGAGTCGACGACCCTGGGCGATGATGACGAGGCGGTCGCAAAGACGCTCGGCGTGCTGCATGACGTGGGTGCTGAAGAGGACGGTGCGACCGCGGGCACGGAGATCCCGGACGATCTCTTCAAGGACCTCCTGATTGACGGGGTCGAGGCCGGAGAAGGGTTCGTCGAGGATCACGAGTTCGGGGTCGTGGGCGATGCTGGCGAGGACCTGGACCTTTTGCCCCATGCCTTTGGAGAGGGCTTCGGTGTGTGCGTTGGCGAAGTCCCGGAGGCCGTAACGTTCGAGGAGTTCGTGGGCGCGATGGCGTGCGGCGGACTTGGACAAGCCCTTGAGGGTGGCGAAGTAGGCGATGACCGCCCAGGCCTTCATTTTCTTGTAGAGGCCCTTTTCCTCTGGGAGATAGCCGACGCGATGACGGACGTTGATTGCGGAAGGAGAACCGAGGATCTGGATCGAGCCGGATGTAGGGCGGAGGATATCAAGGACCATGCGGAGTGTGGTGGTCTTGCCGGCGCCGTTGGGGCCGAGGAAGCCATAGATGCAACCGTGGGGTACGGAGAGGGAGAGCTTCTGGACTGCGCAGAAGTCGCCATAGTATTTGGACACCTGGTGCAACTCGAGGGCGGAGGGTGTCATGGTGGCGAGGGTATCGGTGTGAAGGTTCGGGTCAATGTTGGGAGTTGGGCGTGTCGAACCCGCAGGAACACTTCGGGCGATGGATCGTTGGCTGGAGTCCTGCGTTGTTCCCCTGTCATTGATGGCCGGGGATCTGCCCGTTGCTGGCGTCCCGGTTGCCGGCCCAGTCTCCATTGGGTTGGCGGGTTGCGTAGCCAACCCAACGTCAGTCACCTGATGGGGAAGTGAATCACGGGTACTGTGCGGTGGGATCATTACCGCTTGCGCGTGTCGAAGGCAGGGGTGACAAACGCCCCCCCCGGAATTCCGGGATCCTCTTTTACCCCATGAAATCCAAAGGCATGAACGATGCGCAGTTCCTGGCGCTGCTCGAGAAGGTACTACCCCAGGCGACCTCGGATCCCCACGTGGCTTCGGCGATCTATGAGCGGGTGGCGCAGGAGGTGCGGTTGATGAACAACCTGAAATCCTTTGAGAAGTTCTGCACCGAAGGATCCCTGCCGGACCTGGAGCCGGCCACGGTGGACGGTTTTCGTGAACAGTTGGTATCGAACTTTGCCAATGCCGAGGTCTCGGTGGAGCCTTCGGAAAAAGGGGACTCAGTGGCAGTGGAGATCGTGTTGCCCGATCGCAAGGTCTCGAACCGGCTCAAGGTGGTTCCTCCGGGAATGGAAGAGGAGGAAGTGAAGGTGCCTTATGTGCCGTTCCCGGTGGCGTTGCCGGAGGATCCGGAGTTGTTCTGGATGCTGGCACGTCGGGAGAACGTGGGGCCGGACGAGGCCGGGATCTTTCTGACGACGGTGGAGACAGAGTTCTGGGAGACGAAGACCGGTCAGAAACTTCAGCGGGATCGGGTGGAGAAGACGTTCGCGGAGTTCATCGCCCGTGTGCCGGCCGCCGCCCTGGCCGATCGCGGATTGAAGCGCATCTTCAAGGAACCAGAACCCTGCAAGATCCTGCATCGGGGTCCGGTTTCGCCCGAGGCAACTGCTTCGGTGCAGCAAGGGTCCGTCTGAGCCGGAACCCTGCCGTCGGATCGGTCGTCCCGGCTGGATCTTCGTCCGCGATGCCTTCGTTTCTCGCTCGTTATCCCGCAGTGCGGGATGCCGGGCTCCTTCCTCGGACGGCGAAGGAATCTGCTGCGCCGTCACTTCCCTCCCAACTGCATGGATACGGGTCACGGCGTCGCCCTTACCTTACCCGGGTCCAGGCGTCACCGGCAGGGTTGGATCATCGGTTTTCGGAACCGGATGTTCCCCCACCTCTCCGAGGAGGGTGGTGTCGCGTTGAAAACGGACGATCGCCTGACGGGATTCGAGGCCGTCCGGTGCGGTTGCAATGACTGGCAGAGAGAACTGGCCATTGGGGAATGCGAACCGAAAGCTGAATGAGCCATCGGGACGGAGGTGGATGAGGTGGCCGGCGACGGTGACGGCTGCATGGGGATCGGTGCTCCCATGGAGGATGACCTCGGCATGGATACGCATCCAGAAGTCGCGTCCGGGGTGGTTTGGCGGGATGCCGGCGCTGTCGGCGCTGGACGGAGCGTTGTCGGGGTTGGATTCAAGAAGGGATGGCGAGGCCGGAGGCTCAGGCCGTTCTTCACGATCTGGTTCGGGGCCAGCCAGTGTCTTGGAAGTTCCGGGTTCGCCATCGACAAACCAGGACCATGCCCAGCGTGTTGGTTCCGCGGTGTAGGGCGGTGGTTCCGCCGCGACGAACCCGAGGGGCAACCCAGGACCGGGTTCGGTGGTGAGGGCAGCCCATGCCATCGTGGCTGCGGCGACCGGAGCAGTCTGTTCCCGATGCTCCGGCGGAGTTTGTATCCGATGGGAAATGGCCACCCCGTGCCATCCGGTTCGACGGGATTCGAATCCCAATTCCGCCACATAGGTGCGCCCTGATTCGATGACGGGCATGACGGTGGTTCCGGCGATCTCCGACGCTGGACGTTCGGTGATAACGGGACCCTGCGCTGAGTCGGCATGGAGGCGCATCCACCACCGACCGCCGGGTTGATGCCCTTCGATGTCCATGGCGGATTCTGCGGATTCCCGGTCCGGAGCGCGATCCCAGTGGGCCACCACGGTGAAGGGATCACGTGCGGTAAGCCAGACGACGGGGGCGGGTTCCTGGGCAGGAAGGGTCTGGGAGAACCGTATGGGAGTGGCGGAGGCGACAGTCTCTGGGGTGGAGGAACGACCCGTTGGAATGGCGGGGTCCAGTTGGGTACCCGGTTCATCCTGGGTGAACAGAATGGCGGGAAGCGGAGGGGCCACCGGGGTCAGTTCAATCCGGCGCTGGACTGCACGAACGATGGGATTGGGATCCGGATGGGTGAGTTGGGTGGGCGGAGCGATCGGGGTTGGTTGCGATTTCGGTATGAACGGCGAGGCAGTTGAAGAAAGCCTCGAGGGTTCGGGGGGGTGAACTTCAGCGGGATTGATGCCGATCCCGGGCGCTGCGGGAGGTGGAACGGATCTGGTGCGCTTTCGGGGTTGGCGGATTGGGGTCTGGGGTGACGGGTAGGAGACTGGAATCCGGGGAGGCGGGATGGTCCTCGCGGCACGGGCAAACTGGCGCCAGGCCCGCCCCAACGGATCGAAGGCTACCCGGCGATGAAGGTGTGGACGGGGTCTGGCCCGCCATTGATCGGCTGTGGGAGGCACCGGACGCCAGGAACGACCCGGGAGGGGGGCAACCGTAGGTGTCGGTTCGGGGCGAAGCCTGAGCCGGGGCGATGGGCGAGGAGTCGGCAGGGATTGCCGCGGTGGATCAATCTTCATCAGGCACGAAGAAGGGGCGGCATAGGAACGCCCCCAGCCATTTGGAGGATTGGATCCCTCCAGCGCAACCCCTCAGTGGAGACGGTTTGGTTTGCGAGTGGATCCAGACCCGAAAACTCCGATCCGTCACGCGCCCTGCCATTGCCAGGTGTCCTCCTCCTGGGGACAGGCTTTTCCTGGGGACAGGCTTCCTATTTGGTCGGTCAGACGCGTTGATCAGGAATGAGATGGCGGTGTGGAGCGTGCGCGCGAATTGAGCCTGTCCCCATCCGGTGCGTGATCCAAGGGAGGAGCCTGTCCCTGGCTGGAGTGAGTCTGTCCCCAGCATGTGCGCAGGGATCGCCAATCGGGTTGGAAAGTCTTCGAAAAGCGGTGGGAACGGGAGGTGCCCGAAGCAGGGTCAGGGGCGGAGGTGGAGGACAGATCGGGTCTCGATAGGATCCCGGGTGTTTCGTGGTGGAGGCGAAAAGGGAGAAGGGGACTCGGCGTGCTGCGAGTTGTCCAGGTGCTGGGTCCAATCCAGGGCGGTCAACGACGGTTGTGCCCTGAGCCATGCAGCAAGGGTCGGACGACCGGTCGGATCTTATTCCGCGATCCCTTCGTCGTTCGCCCGTCATCCCGTCCTGCGGGACTCATCGTTCACTTCTCGGCCCATGAAAGAAACTGCTGCGCCGCCATTTCCCTCCCAATTGAATGGGCTGGGTCTGGGGAGTCCGCCTCCTTTGGGACGTGGGGCGTGGGGCGGGACGGCGGATCAGGAACCGGATTCCTGATGCTTGCGGATCTGATCCCGGACGCGGGCGGCGCGTTCGTAATCCTCGCGATGGATGGCGTCGGCGAGATCGCGTTGGAGCTGTTCGACCTCGGAGAGGGGGCGTCGGATGCGGACCTGATTGAGCCATTCCCGAAGCGAGGAGAGCTCCGGGCTGGACTCGAGCAATTCGAGGCGTTCGTTTTCGGAGTAGAAGCGCTCGAGCTCAGCGATGCCATCTTCGATGACGGCGACGGCTTCCTCGTGTTCCTTTTCCTTGAGGGCGGCGGTGCCGCGGGCGCGGGTGCGGAGCAGGAGCAACTGGGGGACGAACTGGAGGAGCGACCACGCCATTTCCTCGGTGGCGGCGTGTTGGGCAACGAATTCAAAGACCTCGAGGTTGCGTTCGCAGTCGCGTTCGACGGCGAGGAAGTCCTCGAGTTGAAGGAGGCAGATGTAGCGGTGATGGTACTGGATGCATTCCAGCTGGAGCCGGCCGCATTCCTCGAGGGTGAGGGTGTAGCCGGAGTCGCCACCCTTGCGGGTGCGATGGTCCTTGAGCCTGGCCTGGACGACGTGGAACCACGATTCCTGGCCCATGGGACGTTTGCCATCGGGTCGCCCCTCGGCATTCATCTGAAGCACGCCCAAGTCGACGCGAAGCTGGATCTTTTGATGGCCATCACGCCCCTTGAACCGACGTGCCGAGACCTGTCCCGGCTGGTAGGGCCAGGACTGGAGCAGCTTGGTCAGATCGTATTTCATCCGGGGGTGAAACTCGCAACGGGATCCAGCCAAGTCAACGCGCCCGGCTGAACCGTCCCTCTTCCCAGAGGCCGGCCTGGATGTTACACCGCGCCCATGCGATCTCACGAAGTGATCCGCGAAGTCCTCAAATCCAATTCGGCCAAGCAGATCTCGTCCGACATGAATCTGTCCTTGTCATTGATCTACAAGTGGGCAGAGGCGCCGGACCCGAATGCATTGACCCAGTCCTCCAATCCGCTGGATCGGGTGGACCAGTTCTATCAGAGCAGCCGGGACATTCGGCTCATCCACTGGTTGTGTGAGCGAGCCGGCGGATTCTTCATCCGGAACTCCAAGACGGTGCAGAGCCACCCGGACTACCTGATCCCGGCCACCAACCAGATCGTCCAGGAGTTCGCCGACCTGCTTGCGGTCGTGGCGTCGTCGGCCGCGGACAGCACTGTCACTCCGGCAGAGGCCAAGAAGATCCGTGCCCGGTGGGAGCAGTTGAAGTCCGTGACGGAGACGTTCGTTCACTGTTGCGAAGAGGGGAACTTTGCCGAACTCCGTCAGCATCCGCCGACAACCCAACCGTGAGTCTGCCGGAACCAATTGGGCGCGATCCGTGGGAACCTGCGGAGGGAGGGCGGGGAGACGTGGGAAGTGCCCAGGCCTTGCGGCGATCCCTGGTGGCATTGTTGGCAATCGGTTTGGTTGCGGCGGGGGCGATTGGATGGCTGTCGCGCCCCGGGGGGGGAGGGACGGAGGGAGGGTTGGGGAAGGTGATGGTGGGGGCGAGGCCGCCGGCTGTACGGTTTGCGGACGTGACAGCGGGGAGTGGGGTTGGATTCCGGCACTTCAACGGTGCCCGGGGGGCGAAGTTGCTTCCGGAGACCATGGGGGGTGGTGTCGGAGCATTTGATTTCGATGGGGATGGGGATGCGGACCTGCTGTTTGTCAATGGTCGGTCGTGGGATGGAACGGGTCCGGCAACGACCGCGGCATTGTACAGGAATGATACGGTCCGGGGTGGACCGATCCGTTTTGAGGATGTGACGGAGGGATCGGGGTTGGATGTGGTGCTGTACGGGATGGGGATGGCTTTTGGGGATTTTGACGGGGACGGGATGGTGGATGTGTATGTGACGGCGGTGGGGGAGAATCGATTGTTCAGGAACCTGGGGGAGGGGAAGTTCGAGGATGTGACGGAGATGCTGGGAGTGGGAGGAGCGGCTGGGGAATGGAGCACGGCATCGGCATGGTTTGACATGGATCGGGACGGGGATCTCGACCTGTTCGTGGGGAACTATGTGAAGTGGACGGAGGCGTTGGATCGGCAGGTGAATCTGCCGCTGGCGGATGGGGAGCGGGTGCAGGGACAGCCCTGGAATTTCCAGGGCAGTTTTCCCCGCCTGTACCGCAACGACAGTGATGGGGCGGGATTCCGGTTCACGGAAGTGGGGGAGCAATCGGGATTGCGGGTGAGGAATCCGGCCACGGGCCTGCCGTTGGCCAAGACCCTGGCGGTGGCACCGATCGACCTGAACGACGACGGATGGATGGATCTGGTGGTGGCGAACGACACGGTGCAGAACCTGGTGTTCACCAACCGTCATGACGGGACCTTCGCTGAGGTCGGAGTGGCTTCGGGGGTGGCATTCGACGCCTATGGGCAGCCGCGGGGGGCGATGGGGATGGATGCGGCACGATTCAGGGACGACGATGCGTTGGGGATTGCGATCGGGAACTTCGCGAATGAGATGAACGCGTTGTATGTATCGCAACCGGTGCGGGACACGTTGGTTTTTGCGGATGAAGCGATCCCATCGGGGATGGGGCCCGCGAGTCGGCCATTGTTGAAGTTCGGACTTTTCTTCTTCGACTATGACCTGGACGGCCGGTTGGACGTGTTGACGGCGAATGGTCACATCGAGGAGGACATCGGGCTGTACCAGCCGCATTTGAGTTATCGACAACCAGCCCAACTTTTCTGGAATGCCGGATCGGGTCCAACATTTGTGTCCGTTGATGAGACCTTGGCTGGACCGGATCTATTCCAACCGGTGGCGGGTCGTGGGAGTGCGTTTGCGGATCTGGACGGGGACGGGGATCTGGACGTGGTGATTGCGCAGGTGAACGGGCCGCCGTTGATCCTGCGGAATGAGCAGGGTCTGGGGCATCACTGGCTTCGGCTGCGATTGGTGGGACGGGGGAAGAACACGGGGGCAATCGGCGCGTGGGTTCGTGCGCGGGTCGGAGGTCGGCTGATTTCGCGTCAGGTGATGCCCACGCGTAGTTACCTTTCGCAGAGCGAACTCACGGTGACGCTGGGCCTGGGCACGGCGACGCGACTGGATGGGTTGCAGATCCGGTGGCCGGATGGTCGGGATCAGGTATTGCCGGTGCCGGCGGTGGACGGGGAGATTGAGATTCGCGAATGACTGTGAGGATTGCGGGGATGGCGGATGAGGGTTGGATCATTCGTAGCGCAAGGCCTGGATGGGGCTGAGGCTGGCTGCCTTGAACGCCGGGAAGAGCCCGGCGATGATGCCCACACCGGCGGAGAAGGCGACGGCGATGGCTTCGGCCTGCCAGGTGACCACGGGTGAATTCGACATGGGCGACATGACGCCCAGGATATGCACCAGGGCGCCTGAGGCGAGCAGTCCGAGGAGGGCACCAACGATGGAGAGGGCAACGCTTTCGACGATGATCTGGATGAAGATTTCCGCGCCGGTGGCACCGATCGCCTTGCAGGTGCCGATCTCGCGGATGCGTTCGTTGATGGAGGCGAGCATGATGTTCATGATGCCGATGCCACCGACCAACAGGCTGATGCCGGCGATGATCCCACCGCTGAGTCGGGCGTTCTTGATCTGCTTGTTGATGCTCTCGATCTGGTTTTCCTGGGTCTCGAAACTGAAATCTTCGATGCCATTGTGGGTGACGAGCAGGACGTTGCGGGCCTGTTGCAGGGCCGTCTCGATCTGGCCGAGGTCGTGGACCTTGATGTCGATGTCAGAGAGTCGCGGATCCGGGATTCCGTCCTTGACCCCAGCTGCGCGGAATCGGACCCAGGCGGTATTGAGCGGGATGTAGACGGTGAGGTTCTTGCGGGTGAAGGCCCATCCGCCGCGACCGCCCCAGCCTTTCTGACGTTTTGGACCGGAGTCCTCGATGCCGGAGGTCTTGGGAGTGTTGCGGGCGATTTCCCGCTCCTTGGCTTCCTGTTCGCTCATGTAGTGGGTGAACATTCCAACGATGGTGAACGGTTGGTCATTGATCTGGATGATCTCCCCGATGGGAATGACCTCGTAGCCGAGTTCTTCCGGGCGGCCAAAGAGAGCGTCCCGGACGGCGGTGCCGATGACGCACACCGGGTTGGCCTGTTCCTCATCGATCTGAGTGAAGAACCGGCCGTGAGCAATGGTGTGGAGATCGATGTCGAGGGATTCTGCCCAGACACCGACGCATTCGGAGGGGTCGCAGCGTTTTTCCCCGCGGGTCAGGAGGGCGTCGATGGACATCTGGGGAGCGACGACGCGGAGCAATGGGGCGCCTTGTTTCAGGGCGAAGACGTCGCGGATGGTTCTGCCGGGCGCCTGATCTGCGAGATGATCCTGATAAGCGGGTACCGACTGGGTTTCGAGGCGCACTTTGTCGGCGCCCCCCATGGCGACCATGGATTCCCGCATCCCGTTTTCCATGCCCTTGATCAGCGCGGACATCCCGACGAGGGAAGCGACGCCCAGGACGATGCCGAACATGGTGAGGAGGGAACGGAACTTGTGGGCCCAGATCTCCTTCAGGCCGATGGCAATGGTATTGAAGAGGTGCATGGGACCGGGATCAGTCGTATCGGAGGGCCTGGATGACGCTGAGTCGGGCTGCCTTGATGGCGGGGAAGAGACCGGCGAACACACCGACGATTCCGCTGAAGGCGAAGGCGAAGGCCATGGCGCCCCAGGTGATGATGGGTTCGTTGTCGGTCGGGGTGACGCTGCTGATGAGCCAGACGACGCCCCTTGAACAAACCAGCCCGAGCAATCCGCCGAGGACAGCGAGGGTGACGGATTCCACGACGATCTGGGTGAAGATGTCGATCCCTGCGGCGCCGACGGCCTTGCGGATACCGATCTCGCGGATGCGTTCGCTGATGGAGGCGAGCATGATGTTCATGATCCCGATGCCGCCGACGAACAGGGAGATGCCGGCGATCAAACCGCCGCTGAGGCGGGCGGCGCGGACCGAGATCTGGATCTGGTCCGCCCAGTCTTCCTGGGTCCGGAAGCTGAAATCCTCGATACCCCGATGGTTCACCATGAGGACATTGCGGACCTGGGTGAGGGCGCGGTCCATGGTTTCGACATCGCGGATCCGTACTTCGAGATTGGAGAGCCTGGGTTCGGGAGGGTTGTTGGTCTGGCCGGCCTTCAGCTTCATCCACATGGTGTTGAGCGGCATGTAGACGGTGTTGTTCTTGATCCAGAAGGCGAAGTTGCCCCTGCGCCCGCGACCGCGGTCACGCTGCGTGGGTTTCTGGATGCCGGCAGCCCGGTCCGCGGCGTCCTTGGCTTCCTGCAACAACCGGGTCCGGCGTTCCTGGTCGCTCTCGTAGTGCTCGAACATCCCGATGATCGTCATGGGCACGCCGTTGACGGTCAGGGTCTGGCCGATCGGAATCACCTCGGTTCCGGTCTGGTCGGGGCGCCCGAACAGTTCGTCGCGGATCCCGGTGCCGATCACACAGACGCTGCGGGCGGCCTGTTCGTCATCGGCATTGAACATGCGGCCGTGGGCAAGTTTGTGTTCCATCATCTCCAGTTGCACGGGCCAGACCCCGGCCGTCATGAAGGTCCGATGCCTCCGACCGTTGGCTGCCAGGGTGGGTGGGGAATCCATCCGCATCTCGGGCGAGACGATGTCGATTTCCGGGACCGACGCCTGCAGGGCGTAGACATCGCGCAAGGTGACGCCGGTGGCGAAGTCCCGGAGGTGGCGCTGTTCGACGGGGACGTTCTGGGCTTCGACGCGGATTTTCTGAAGGCCTCCGATGGCGACGAGGGCTTCCTTCAAACCGTTCTCGAGGCCCTGGGTCATGGCGAACATGGCGACCAGGGAAGACACGCCGAGGATGATTCCGAGCATGGTGAGGAAGCTGCGGAATTTGTTGGCCCAGATTTCCTTGAGGCCAACGACGATGGCATTGAGGAAGTTCACGGGGTTGACGTGGTCAACCCGGCCAACCGGGGATCCACCTTCTCGGCGACCTTGCCGTTGCGGATCTCGATCCTGCGGGGGGTGACCGCGGCGATTTCGGGATTGTGGGTGACGAGGATGACGGTGCGGCCCTGGGTGGAGAGTTCGCGGAAGAGATTGAGGATCACTTCGCCGGTGTGGGTGTCGAGATTGCCGGTGGGTTCATCGGCGAGGATGATCTTGGGATCGTTCACCAGGGCCCTGGCGATGGCCACGCGTTGCTGTTGTCCGCCGGACAGTTGGTTGGGCCGGTTCTTCAGCCGGTGACCCAGTTCAACCATTTCCAGGGCCTTGACCGCCCGCTCGTGCCGGGCCTTCCCTCCGAGGCCGGCGTAAACCATGGGGAGTTCGACGTTCTGGAGGACGTTGAGCTTGGGGAGCAGGTTGAAGGACTGGAAAACAAACCCAATGGTCCGATTGCGGATTCTGGCCAACTGGCTGGTGGTTGCCTTGGAGATGTCCACACCGTCCAGGACCACCTCGCCGCGGGTCGGCGAATCCAGGCAACCCAACACGTGCATCAGGGTCGACTTGCCGCTGCCGGACGGACCGATGATCGAGATGAAGTCGCCCTGGTGGAGGTCGAGGGTGACATCGTCCAGGGCGCGGATCTCTTCACCGCCGGTGTGGTAGATCTTGCTGACGTTGCGGAGTTCGAGAAGAGCCACGAGGGGAAGGGGTGACGGTGGAGCGGGATCCCGGGCGGGGGATCAGCGGGTGCTGGTGGCGGCGGGGCGCGGGGCGGAACTGCCCGCGGCGGCAGCAGAGGTTGGGCGTGATCCCGGATTGGTGCTTCCGGGGCTGCCCGCGGTGCGTCCGACGCTCGTCTGACCACCGGGCACCTTGGTGCCATCCTTGCCGTCCGCCTTGCTCTTGTCCTCGAGGGAAACCTCCTCGCCTTCCGCGAGGCCCTTGGTGACTTCGGCGAAGAAATAGTCGCTGACGCCGATCTCGATCGGGCGGCGTTCCCAATCGGCGCCTTTTTTCACGTAGACATAACGCTGGATGACCCGGGAATCCGGATTGGTTTCCGTGAAGACGGCCGCCAGGGGTGCAGCCACAACGTTCTCGGCACTGGCCACGGGGATGTTGATGTTGGCGGTCATGCCGGGGCGGACGGCGCGGTCGACGTCCTTCAGCAGGATGCGGGCGGCGAAACCGCGGATGTTGTTCTTGAGGGTGGACTGGGGCGCGAGCCGTTCGACCTTGCCCTTGAGTCGGAGGCCGGGGATGGCCTCGACGGTGACGTCGACCTCCTGGTTGACGGTGAGACGGGTGACGTCGGCCTGGTTGATGTGGGCGTTGATGACGAGGTCGGTGAGGTTGGCGATGGTCAGGACTTCGGTGCCGGCGTTGAAGCCGCCGGAGCCGCTGACGGCCTGTCCGACCGAGACGGGGCGGGTGAGAACGGTGCAATCGAAGGGAGCGGTGACCTGGGTGCGGCGGAGGCGGTCCAGGACGAGGTCCATGGCGTTCTGGGCGCGATCGAGGGAGTTCTTGGCCAGTTGGAAGCGGGTGCGGGCGTCCTCGAAGAGTTCCTGAGAGATCAGCTTGTTTTCGAACAGATCAGAGGACCGTTTGAATTCCCGTTCGACCTGTTCGAGTTCGAGTTGGGTGCGTTGGACGGCTTTCTCCTGGGATTCCTTTTCGATCTGGAGATCCCGGTCATCCAGTTTGAAGAGGAGGGCATCCTTTTTGACCAGATCACCGACATCGACGGTCATCTGATCGATCTTTCCATTGACCTCGGGGCGGACCGAGACCTGTTCGGCGGGGCCGATGTCGCCTGCGGCGGACACAGCGAAGCGGATGGAGCGGGTTTCGATGAGGGCGCTGACGGGTCTGCCGGAGGCGACGGGGGTCTCGGCGGAGCCGGGACCCATTTTTTTCCAGTAAAACCAACCACCGGCACCGAGGGCGGCGACGAGGACAAGGGCGAAAAGGGTCTTCATTCCGAGTGAGCCGAAAAACTAGGCATTAGTACGCATACGTGCAATTGACGATTTCGCATCCCTGAATTGTGGATCCTGCGCCGTCAACGTAGCGTCGCGCGACGCAGATGATCCCCGTCGCATTCACTCCGGTCCTGGCCTCGGTTCTGGTCGTTGCACAATGGATCGGTTCGCATGGGCTTGAGCGTCTCAACCGATCCCATACCGAGGCGACCCGAGGGAAGGTTCCAGAGGCATTTCGTGAGACTGTTTCGGAGGAAACCCATTCCCGATCGATTGACTACACCCTGGCCAAGTCGCGGTTTGCGGATCTGTCGGGAGCGGTGGAATCGGGGGTGCTGTTGATGGCGTTGTGGTCGGGGGTGTTCCCGATGTTGCGGGAGGCGTGGGTGGGAACGGGGACGGCGGGAGTCTGGCGGGACGCCCTTTGGCTTTTCGTGGTGGGGATGATGCTGTCGGTGCCCTCGGTACCGCTGGAGTGGTGGGGGCAATTCCGGTTGGAGGCGCGGTTTGGGTTCAACACCACGACGGTGCGCACCTGGATGCTGGATCGGGTGAAGGGGGTGATGTTGGCGGCGGTTTTGGGGCTGCCGTTGTTGGCGTTGATCCTCAAGTTGGTGGAGTGGATGGGAACGTCGTGGTGGATCTGGGCGTGGGCGACCTTGTTTGGATTCCAGATCCTGGTCCTGTTTCTTGCGCCGGTGTGGATCATGCCGTTGTTCAACAAGTTCACCCCGTTGCCCGAGGGCAGCCTGAGGGACCGGTTGCTGCGGTTGGGAGAGAAGACAGGATTCAATGCCCGGACCATCCAGGTGATGGACGGGTCGAAGAGGTCGCGGCATGCGAATGCGTTCTTCACCGGGTTCGGTCGGTTCCGGAAGATCGTCCTGTACGACACCCTGATTTCCCAGTTGAGCGAGCAAGAGTTGGAAGCGGTGCTGGCGCATGAGATCGGGCATCATCGGCGGCGTCACATTCCCCAGCGCCTGGCGTGGAGCAGCGTCACCTCGTTGGCGGGTTTTTGGGTGGTGGGATGGCTGGCGGCCCGGCCTGGGTTTGCCGGGGCATTTGGATTCGGGCCGGACGTCGGGGTGGCGCCGTCGCTTCTGTTGTTCGGGCTGTTGAGTTCGCCGGTACTGTTCTGGTTCAGCCCGGTGGGCAACCTCTGGTCACGTCGTCACGAGTATGAAGCGGACGCCTATGCGAAGGCTGCGGTCGGGAGTGCGGTCCCGTTGATCGGAGCCCTGCGCAAGCTTTCGGAAAAGAACCTGGCCAACCTCACGCCGCATCCCTGGTACAGCACGTTCCACTATTCGCATCCGACCCTGATCGAGCGGGAGGCTGCGCTCAGGTCGTGAGCACGGTGTAACTCTTACGCCCCTTCCTCAGGAGGAGGTGACGGCCGAACAACAAGTCGGCCTGGCTGACCATCCGGCCCACCTCGGTGACCCGGACGTTGTTGAGATAGAGTCCGCCGCCTTCGAGATCCTTTCGGCCCTGGCCCTTGCTGGCGACCAGGCCGGCGATGAGGAACAGGTCGAGGACCGGAGCGCCGACGCCGGTCAATCTGGTCGGATCCAATGCCACGGTGGGGACCTCACCCACGATCTCGCGGAAGGTCTCCTCGCGGATCCCTGTCAGGTCGCCACCGAAGAGGATTTCCGAAGCCCGTTGAGCCTCGGTGGTGGCGTCGGGTCCGTGGATCAGGTCCGTGACCGCCCTGGCCAGGGCTCGATGGGCGATCCGGGCACCCGGGTTCTCCAGGTGTTGGGATTCGAGCGCGCCAATCTCCGCTTCGTCGAGGAAGGTGAAGAACCGGAGGTAACGGATGACATCCCGGTCATCGGTCAGGATCCAGAACTGGTAGAACCGGTAAACGCTGGTCCGGCGCGGATCCAGCCACACGGCACCGCCCTCGGTCTTGCCGAACTTGGAACCGTCGGACTTGGTGATGAGGGGAAGGGTGAGTCCGAACGCCCCGCGCCCGAGTTTTTTCCGGACCAGATCGATTCCGGCGGTGATGTTGCCCCATTGATCGCTGCCGCCGATCTGGAGGGAGCAACCGTGGGCATGGCACAGGTGATAGAAGTCGAAAGCCTGAAGCAGCATGTAGCTGAATTCGGTGTAGCTGATGCCCACCTCGCGGTCCTCCATGCGGGCCCGGACGGACTCCTTTCCGATCATCTGGTTGATCGTGAAGTGCTTTCCAATGTCCCGGAGGAAATCGAGGTAGCTCAACGGAGCGGTCCAGTCGGCGTTGTCGACGAGCATTGCTGCATTGGAGGTGGACTCGAAGTCGAGGAGGCGTGCGAGTTGGGGGCGGACGGCGGCCACATTGGCCGCGATCTGTTCCTTGGTGAGGAGTTGGCGTTCCTGGGATTTGCCGCTGGGATCCCCGATGGAACCGGTGGCTCCCCCGGCGACGGCGATCGGGCGGTGTCCATCGTTCTGGAACCGGCGCAGGGCGAGGAGCGGCACCAGGTGACCGACATGCAGGCTGTCGGCGGTGGGATCGAATCCGCAATACAACGTGACGGAGCCCGAGGCCAGTTGCCGACCGAGTTCCTCCCGATCGGTGCAATCTGCGATCAACCCGCGCCAGGCCAGTTCCTCAAGGATTCGTTTCGCCATGAAAGTCCCCGACGCTACCGCCCACACCGGTGGGCGGGACAGGGCAAAGACGGGGCGCGGTGTGATGGGGGTGCATCCTGCGTGACCCGGGTGGGAAACGGCTGGAGTGGCGGCAACAGTTTGTTGATGCCCCACCGCGCCGCTCCCAGTCACGCACCACCGGCGACCGAACGTCGCCGCTCGTGCGCCTGAGGAGGCACACAGACAGAGGGGTG
>CAZDYB010000007.1:0-21415 GCA_964509045.1 uncultured Akkermansia sp. | reverse complement strand
CAGTTGCTCCTGCCAGGGACGGTTCGGATCGCCAGTCGGGGTGTACCCGTCCAGCACCAGCGCATCGTTGGCCGCGGTGATCAATTGCTGGGCCGTCATGCTGCCCGAGGCAATGCCCGGGGTCGGGATGACCGAGGTCGGGGTGTAGTGCCCATGCAACACATTCAACTGGAAACAGGCCAGGTGGATGGACAACTGCCGGGACATGTTGACCGCCGACGAATCCAGCAACCAGGCCTTCAACGCCGACTTGTTCGCGTTCAGGCTGGATGTGAAGTCACGGTCGGATCCGTTGTCATTCACCAACCCCAACGAGTTCAGCACCGCGAAGTCCATCGGCCTCAAGAGCGACTGTCCGTTCTTGTTGCTCCAGAAGCCCGGTGTGCATCCCGTTCCCGAGGTGTATCTCGGCGTGTATCGGGTATACCCGAAATCCACGTCGTTCCGGGTCTGTCCGTCCGCGATCGTCACCGTCGTCCGATCCGGGCTCAGCAATCCATCCAGGTCATAGGTCGGCGTATAACCGGAAGGCGGTGTCACCACAACCTCATAGGTGCCGGCCAAAAGCCCCGTGAACTGGTACTGCCCGTTGGAACCCGTCACTTCGGTGGCGACCAACCCTCCAGTGGAATTGTACAATCGCACCGTCGCAGTCGGGAGACCTGACTCCGAGGTGTTCCGGATGCCATCCGCATTCGAATCGACCCAGACCAGGTCGCCGATCCGGCCCGTTCCCTCACAGAACACATAGCCGAAGTCGACGGTCAAACGCTGTTCGCCATGGATCAGTGTTGCCGTTGCCTCGTTCGGTGTGCCGATACCGTCGGCATCAAAAGTCGGCCCGTAGTTCGCCGGCGGCGTCACCGCCACCGTGTAGGTGCCCGCCACCAGGTTGGTGAACAGGTACATTCCGTTCGCCCCGGTCAGGTTCGTCAGGATCGGCATCCCCGACACGCTCTTCAGCACCACCACCACGTTGGTCAGCCCAACCTCGTTCGAGTCCTGGATGCCATTGCTGTTGATGTCGATCCACACGCGGTCACCGATGCTCACCGGCGCGGGTGGCATGTATCCGAAGTCGACATCCAACCGTTCCTCAGCCGGTGCCAACGTCACCTCGGCCACGTCCGCCGTCGAGATGCCGTCGGCATCACTGGTCGGCGTATAACCGTCCGGCGGCGTCACCCGCACCGTATAGGTGCCGGCTGCCAGTCCGGTGAACAGGTACGATCCATTGGTGCCGGTCGTCGCCGTTGACAACAACACGCCCAGACCGTCCCGCAACTCAACCACCAGGTTCGTCAACCCGGGTTCGCTCAATTCGGCAATGCCATTGCCGTTCACATCAGCCCACACCCGGTCACCCACGACCGCCGACATCGGATCCGGCGGAACAAATCGGTAGCCGAAGTCGACATCCAGACGATCCTCGCCCGCCACCAACAACAACTCCGACACATCCGGAGTCACCACTCCGTCCAGGTCGGAGGTGGGAACAAAATTCGGCGGCGGTGTCACCGTCACCGTGTAGGTACCCCCGACCAGTTCGCTGAACAGATAGAGGCCGTCATCCCCAACCGTCGCCGTCTGGACCACGGCACCCAGTCCATCCCGCAGGGTCACCACCGCATTGGTCACGCCCGGTTCACCTGCGTCATACAGTCCGTCCTCATTGAGATCGACCCAGACGCGATCCCCAATGTCAGCGTAAACCGGGGCCACCGGGAACCGGTAGCCGAAGTTCACATCGAGGCGTTCCTCTCCAATTCCCAATTCCAACACCGCCAGGTTGGCTGTCCCAACCCCGTCCAGATCATAGGTCGGTATCGCATTCGTGGGCACGGTCACCACAACCTGGTAGGTCCGGGCCGACAACCCACCGAAACGGTACTCCCCGGCCGCATCCGTGGTGGTCGTTGCCAACACCACACCGGCGGAGTCCTTCAAGGTCACCACCACGTTGGTCAGGCCCAACTCACCCGCGTCCTGCACGCCATCGTCGTCCACGTCCAACCAGACCCGGTTCCCCAGGCTGCCCAGTGGCGGCGCATAGATCAGACCGAAGTCCACCAGCAGGTTCGTCGCTCCGATCGTCAACTCCAGGTCCACCGTGTTGGTCGTCTCGATCCCGTCCAGATCATGGGTCGGGATGTAGTACAACGGGGGCGTCACGCTCACCGTGTAGGCACCCTCGGACAAGCCGCCGAAGGAATATCCACCGCTGATGTCCGTCGTGGCCGTCGCCACCACAACGCCCAACCCGTCCAGCAACGTCACCGTCAATCCCGCCAGACCCGGTTCACCCGGATTCTGCACGCCGTCACTGTTCAGGTCGTCCCAGACCCGGTCACCCACCAACGCGGGCGGCGGATTGTACAGCAGACCGAAGTCCGCGTTGTCGATCTCCTCGCCGATCGCCAGTTCGACCACTGCCACATTCGGCGTCGTCAACCCGTCGCGGTCGCCCGTCGCGTCATAATACGCAGGCGCAACAATGCTCAGGGTATAGGTCCCGGCATCCACGGTCGTGAACCCATAATACCCGCCCGCATCCGTCGTTACACTCGCCAGCAGGGTCAATGTGTCGTCACGCAGTTCAACCACCACACCGCCCAGACCCGGTTCACCCGCATCCTGCACGCCATCACCGTCCAGATCGTGCCAGACCCGGTCGCCGATCGCGCCCGGAGGTGCCGCATAGAGATAGCCGAAGTCCACCGACCCCAGGTCCTGCCCCACCGCCACCGTCACCGAACTCATGTTGGGCGTGCCAATTCCGTCCACATCGAACGTCGGCCCCCAGTAGGTCTGCGGCGCTACCGTCACCACGTAGTCCGCCGCCGTCAGGCCAGTGAAGCTGTAATAACCCAACCCGTCGGTCGGCATGGATGCCACCGAGACACCACCCGGGGTCCAGAGCGTCACCCAGAGCCCAGCCAGGCCGGTCTCACCCACACTCTGCAACTCGTCAGCATTCGAGTCGTCCCAGACACGACCCGATACGCTCGAAGGCGGAGGCGGCAGCAGGCGATAACCGAAGTCCACGTCCAAGCGTTTCTCGCCATTGACCAGCGTCACGGTCGCCTTGCCCGGGGTGAAGGTGCCGTCCGTGTCCCATGTCGCCTCGTAGCCCGCAGTCCCCGTCACTTCCACCGTGTAGGTTCCCGCCGGCAACCCGCTGAACAGGTACTCGCCTGACGATCCAGTGGTCTGCGTCCCCAGAACCGATCCCAACCCGTCCTTCAGGGTCACCGTCAATCCGGCAAACCCCATCTCACCCGAATCCTGGTTTCCATCCTGGTCCGCATCGATCCACACCCGGTCACCCACCTGGGCGTCCGACAGGTTCGATCCAATCGTATAACCAAAGTCCACATCCAACCGGACCTGTCCGGCCCCAAGGGTCACGGTCGCAAGATTCGGACTGCCGATCCCATCCACATCGTGGGTGGGCGCCAGTCCCGGCAGCGGCGTCACGCTGACTGTATAGACACCCGGAGGAAGATTGGTGAACACATACCCGCCATTCCCATCCGTCACCGTCGAGAAGGTTCCACCCGTGCCGGAGGCCACGATCACGACCCCACCCAACCCGGGTTCGACGAACGGGTCCTGGGCACCGTTGCCGTCCAGGTCCAGCCACACCAGATCCCCGATCCGACCCAGCGGTTGATATCCGAAGTCCGCGTCATTCCTGGACTCGCCCGCCGCCAATACCACCACCGACCGGTTCGGCTCAGTGAGCCCGTCGGCATCAAAGGTCGGCACGTGCCCCGCCGGTTGGATCGCCACCACCGTGTAGGTACCCGCCGCCAGATTGGCGAACTCGTAGAAGCCGTTCACATCGCTCACGGCACTCGACAACTGCGTCACTCCGTCCGCATCCCACAGCTGGATCGTGACCCCGGCCAGGCCGGACTCACCACCATCCTGAATGCCATCCCCATTGTCATCACGCCACACGCGATCACCAATGCTGGCCGTGTATTCCTGGAACCCGAAATCCACCGTGTCCAGGCTTCCACCCACGGACAATTCAACCGTGGCAGCCCCCGGCGTTCCCACCCCATCCAGGTCATAGGTGGCCACCCAACCCGTCGGCACCTCCACCGTCACCGTATAGGTTCCGGCCGGAAGATCTCCGAAGGTGTAATAACCATTGGCATCGGTCGTCGTCGTTGCGCCCGTCGACAGGGTCACCGTTGCACCCGCCAATCCAGACTCACCGGCATCCTGCACACCATCCCCATCCAGGTCCGCCCAGACTCGGTCACCCAACGTCCCGCCCGCGTAGCCGAAGTCCACATCGTCCCGGACATCATCCACGCCCAGCCACAGCTGGACCTGGTTGATCGATCCAATCCCATCGAGATCGAATGTCGCCTGCATGCCGGTCGGAGGGAGCACCACCACCAGATACTCACCCGAGGCCAATCCGCTGAACCCATAGATGCCGTTCGCATCCGTCTGGGTGGTGGCAACCACCGCTGAATCCGATGTGCGGACCAATTGAACCGTCACGCCGGCCAGGGCCGTCTCGTTCAGGTCCTGTACCCCGTCCGAGTTGCGGTCCAGCCAGACCTTGTCGCCAACGCCGGAGGTCTTGGGTTGATACCCGAAATCCACCCAGTCGATCACCTGGCCATTGAACACCTCGATCAACGTTGATCCGGGTTCCGCCAGCCCATCCGCATCGAAGGTCACTTCATATCCCGCCGGCAGTCCACCGGTGACACTCACCACATAGGTGCCCGGAGCCAGTCCGGTGAACCCATAGGTCCCGTTGAAATCCGTCACCGCCGTCGCAAACACCGTTCCCAGGGTGTCCGAGAGGGAGACCGTCACGCCAGCCAACCCAATCTCGTCCAGGTCCTGTACACCGTCTCCATTGACGTCCATCCAGACCCGGTCCCCAACACTGCTCGACAACTGCGCAAACCCGAAATCCACGTCGTCGCGTGACTGTCCTTCGAACACCTCAACATAGGCCCAGAAGAATCCATCCACGCCGTCCGGGTCATACGTCGCATCAAATCCCACCGGCTGCTCCACCATCACGTAATACCCACCCGCCGGCACTTCACTGAACGTATAGAAGCCATCCTGATCGGTTACCGTCGGAAACACCCCCGGAACCGGCATTCCAGCAAAGTCCAGGAGCCACACCGTTACCCCGGGCAGACCCGGTTCACCCGGATCAATCACCCCGTTCACATTGTAGTCATTCCAGACCAGGTCACCGATCGAGGTCGCCGCCACGGTCTCCGCATACTCATAGGTGACCGTCACACTCACACCGAGCTCCGGAAGCACCGCCAACAGAAAGTTCACCGGCCCAACGCAAAACCCCGTGCCCGCTGCCGACACCGTCGCATCAAAGGTGCCCAATCCCTCAAGGGCCGTATACGGTCCAGAGATCAGATTCGCAGCCGTCAGGAGTGAGGTCCGACGCAGGTTCGACACCCCCGAGGAACCACTGTAATCGGCCAAACCGTCAAACGCCGCCAGGTTGTTGGTGAACTTCACCGCCGGTTGCGCCGACAACCACGTGGTCCCAAAACCATCACCCACCACCAGATCCACCTGGGCTCCGGTCACCGTTCCAGCCCGCGGTACCGCATCCAGGTTCTCCACCCGCGATGGGGACCGGATTGTCGCGTCCACTCTGATCTGAACCGAAAGCAGATTCCCGTAAGACGGATCAAACTGGGGGAGTGTCACGGTCCGGGTCCAGTCCGAGGCCTGGATCGACAGTGTCGATGTGTAGCTCACCGTGCCCGCCGCGGCCGGACCCGTGAACAATCCGCTGATCGCCAGGATCAAAGTTGTCAGCCAAGCCCATGCCGGGGAACTACCCCTTTGCCCCAACTGGCGTCGCCAGTCGGGATTAACCCTCTGATTCATGATATGTATGTGTGTTTGGTTGGTTGTGTGTGCCTTCACCGCGGAAGACCCCTCCGGAACTGTGCCAGACAGTCGTCGCCAGAACCGGGTCCCGGTCGTCAACCCACAAACCCGCGAAGGCAGGCGCGGAAGATCCGGAGACACGGGGGTCTCGGATTGCCGACGCGACTCCGCGGCGCGGTTGACGACATTGCAGCGAGTTCATGCGCTCCTTCAGGCGTCACCCACCCATCTGCAGACCCTTGCACAGGTCCGGGACCCACTCCCGACCCATTGCCAATCGGGCAATGGACCGGATTCGATCCCCAGGCAGGCCGGACATTCCAAACCGACTCCGAAGCTCAAGCGGTACAGCCTGTAATCCGCTTCCCTACCCCAGAATCCGTTTGGAGGGGGAGTCCTGACACCCTTCTCCGAGTTTGAACGACGGGATGCTACCCGAATCAGATCACAGCTGACAAGCCTTCAAAGGATTCCCCTTTCACGAAGGTCCAACTTTCCCCTACAACCCCATCCCACTCCTCCCCCGGATTCCTCACAGACCAATCACCCGCAGCCATCCAACCCCACCAAAAACCAGTTCGAACGGAGCCCGGGCCGCCACCGCCGTATCGAGATCAGGAAACACCGCAAAGGTCGTGGATCCACTCCCGGACATCAGTGTCCCCAATGCGCCCTGCTCGCGGAGGAACTCCTGGTAAAGGGCCAGGACCGGGTACTTTTCCAAGGCTGGTGCCTCGAGGGAATTGTACATCCCTTGCAGCGCTCTCCGAGCCCGGACCGGATCCGGATCCGCCAACTGAAGTGCCAGTTCCCGGGCACGACCCAGTCGACCGTTCAACTGCATCGGAAAACGCGCCAATTCCCGGAATGCCCAGGGCGTCGGGATGCCAAATCCCGGGTGATAGAGAAAGAGCCCACACCCCGCCAGGCCCGGGAAGATGTCCAGGGGTTCGATCTTCTCACCACGCCCCCCGGCAAGGGCAGGCCTGTCCTGCAGGAAGAAGTTGATGTCAGAGCCAAGCCCGGCCGCCAACCGGTCCAGTTCCCCCGCCGACAGGGGAAACCCGAACAGTTCATTCAGTCCCAGAAGGGTGTGGGCCGCATTGGCACTTCCCCCGCCAAGTCCAGCCGCCATCGGGACGTGCTTTTCAAGATGGATCTCCGCTCCGACGGTGATCCCGGCCGTGGTCAGGAACCGGGTTGCCGCACGATGCACCAGGTTGGAACCGTCCACCGGCAATTCCGGATGACTGCAACTCAGCTGGACCGTTCCATCGCCTGCACCCGGTCCAAAGGTGAGGACGTCATGGAACGGGACTGGAAAAAACAGGGTCTCCAACTCATGAAATCCATCCGGCCGACGCCCCAGGATATTCAGGCAGAGATTGATCTTGCAGGGGGAACGACGGGTGAGGGTGGGCACGCTCATCATTGAAGCAAAAACGCGCCAACCAGGGTTGGCGCGAATCTACGGATCTTCGATTTCCGACTCCACATGCTTCAGTCGCTTCAGTCGACTGAAGCCAGTCCCGGAATCACTCGAAGATCTTGAACCGACTGCCCGAGATGAAGGGAGCGACATCCGTCGAATCAAACCCTAGCGAGGTGTCCGTCCGCACCGAACTCGAATCCAGGATCCCCGGCTTGTACGAATCAGGATAAACCGGGTGCTCCGGCTTGAAATAGGGTTCCGACGGAATGGGGAAGGTCACCACTTCGAATGCCCCCACCACCGTCCGCCCAATGGTCCGGTTCAGGCCCCGGACCAATCCGGATCCCAACGAGGCATCCGGGCCGTCCCAAAGATACGCCTGCTCGTAAGACCGGCTGAGCTCGCCCATGCGAACCGGCTCCATGAGGTTGTTCATACCGCGCCCCAGCTTTCGCTCGGCACTGGCACAGCCAGCTGCAAGGGCTGCAACGCCAACAAGAAGGGTCAACTGCTTCAATCCGATGCGCATAGTGCTTGTGAAGTCGGCCTCCAGACTATCGGCGCGACCCCACGGTGCAAGCGCCGAGTTCATCCGATTCCATCCCATTCCCTCCATCTTCCCGCTTCCGCCTTTGCGTTTGCCTTTCCACCCACTCCCACCGGAGTCTTCCCCCATGCAATCGAAGTTCACCGGCCCGGTGTACGTGGTCCGCGACAACATCGACACGGACCAGATCATCCCCGCCCAGTTCCTCAATCTGGTGCCCACCATCCAGGAGGAGTATGACAAGCTCGGCAGCTACGCCCTCTGGGGCCTGCCCGACGCCCTCTACCCCAAACGCTTCGTGGAGGAAGGCGCCTCCGACAGCCGCTATCCCATCGTCATCGCCGGTCGCAATTTCGGATGCGGCAGTTCCCGTGAGCACGCCCCCATCGCCATGGGTTCCGCCGACTGCCAGTGCGTCGTCGCCGAATCCTACGCCCGCATCTTCTTCCGCAATTGCGTCGCCACCGGCGAACTCTATCCCATCGAATGCCCCGAACGTCTTTGCGATGTCTTCCAGACCGGTGATGTCGCCACCGTTGACATCGACTCCAACACCATCACCCACGAGGCCACCGGAAAGGTCTACCCGCTCAACCCACTCGGCGAAGTCCGTCCAGTCGTCGATGCCGGCGGAATCTTCGAATTCGCCCGCCAGTCCGGCATGATACCCCGCTGATCTTCGGCCTGGGGATGACGCCCCCGGCAACTTTCCCAAATCCCCCCGCTGTCCGGGCCCGTCTCCTGCTCCACTTTCGACGTTCCCGGGGCTTCCCTGCCGGGAACCTCACCCGTTCCTGCATGAATTCCCGGCCCATCCGCCCTCCCCGCTTCCTCCTCGCCTTCCTCCTCCTTCTCGGCGGCATCCTCCCCCCCACCCCTCTTCACGCCGCCGACAAATCTTCCGAATCCGCCAGCACCCCTGGCAAGCCCCACCCCTCCGACCACCTCTTCTCGGGCCCCATCCTTCGATTCGAACTCGAGACCGACCGCGCCGGGATGGATTCCCTCCGGCGCGAACCCCGCCAATCCGTCCCCGCCACACTCCGCATCGGCTCCAACTCCTGGGAATCCGTCGGAATCCGGGTCAAGGGCGCCGCCGGCTCAACCCGGAGCATCGACGACCTCCCGGCACTCACGCTCAACATCGACAAGTTCAAGAAGGGGCAGAAGTTCCATGGTCTCGAAAAGATCCACCTCAACAATTCCGTGCAGGATCCCAGCCGCATGTCCGAGATCGTATGTGCCGATCTCTATCGCCGCGCCGGAATCCCCGCCACCCGGGCCTCCCATGCCCTCGTCAGTCTCAACGGTCGCAACCTCGGCCTCTACGTCCTGAAGGAAGGCTTCGACAAAACCTTCCTCCGCCGCCATTTCAAAGACCCCTCCGGCAACCTCTACGACGGCGGATTCCTCCAGGAGATCGACCAGGACCTGGAGCTCGATTCCGGAAAGGAACCCCCGGACCGCAATGACCTCCGTGCCCTGGCCCAGGTCTGCCACCTCCGGGATGCCATCCAGCGTAGGAAAGGCCTGGAGCAATGGCTCGATGTCGACCGCTTCATCACCTACACCGCACTCCAGATCCTCACCGAGGACTGGGATGGCTACCCCGCCAACCGCAACAATTACCGGCTCTACCACGAACCCGCTTCCGGCCGGTTCACCTTCCTGCCCCATGGCATGGACCAGATGTTCGACCATGGCGGCATGCCCCTCGATCGCGGCTTCGAAGGCATGGTCGCCCAACGCGTCTTCCAGGTTCAGGATTGGCGTCAGGCCTACTTCGACCGCATCGCCTCCCTCCTCACCAACATCTTCACCACCGAAACCATCCTCCCCGCCTTCGACGCCGCCGTCGCCCGACGCGAACCCGCCCTCTCCCAACTCCGCCGCGGACAAGCCGAACACATCCGCTCCGCCACCCGCAACATCCGCGCCCGCATCGTTCATCGGGTCGACAATGCCCGCGAACAGATGGCAAACCGTCCGCAACCCGTCGCGATGGATGCCGACGGCCGGATCCAGCTCACGGGATGGAATGCCCGGCAATCCGATGGAAACAGTCTCGCCGAGCGCGTAGTCAATCCCGAGGGCAATCCCGAATTGCGACTCGCCCTTCGCGGCGGTGGACAGGTCTCCTGGAGGACCCGCATGACGCTCCCCGCCGGGCGCTACCGATTCGAAGGCAAGGGCCAGGTGCGGAATGTCGACTCCGCCCACGACGGCACCGGCTCCGGCCTCGGCCTTCGCATCAGCGGTCTGCCTCGGGACAATGGCCTGACCGGTTCCACCGACTGGCAATCCCTGACCTTCGACTTCTCCCTCGATTCCGACACCCAGGTCGAACTGGTTGCCGAACTGCGCGGCCGAGTTGGCACCGGCGCCTTCGATCCATCCGCCTTCATCCTCCGGCAACTCCGGTGATCAACCCGGTGCCTCGCGCCACCCCCAGCCAGATTCTTTCGCAGGCCGAGGAGTGACCGAGGCGTCCCGCAGTGCGGGACAGCCAGCGAACAACGAAGACATTGCGGAAGAAGATCCAGCCGGAACAACCGATCCGACTGCACAGTCCAGGCTCAGACACCCGCCAGCAATTCCAGCGGATCCTGGTATCGCAATCCATGGGCCTCCGCCACCGGCCGGGAAGTGATGTGCCCGCCCATCACATTGATCCCCCCCACCAAGGCCGGACTCCGACGACACGCCTCCACCAACCCATGATCGCACAGATCCTGGATGTACCGATGCGTCGCGTTGGTCAGGGCCTGGGTCGCCGTGCGCGCATAAGCGCCCGGCATGTTGGCCACACAATAATGTTGCACCCCTTCCTCCACATACACCGGATCATGGTGCGACGTCGGCCGTGAAGTCTCGCAGCACCCGCCCTGATCGATCGCAATGTCGACCAGCACGCTCCCCGGTCGCATCCGACGCAGCATCTCGCGCGAGATCAAACGCGGCGCCTTCGCTCCCGGCACCAACACCGCACCGATCAACAGGTCACACTCGTCCAGAAGGTCCGTCAGATGCGCCTCGCTCGAATACAGCGTATGCGCCGTGTGCAACGTGATGTCCAGAAACCGCATCCGCTCGATGTCCACCTCCAGGATCGTGACATCCGCCCCCAGACCCGTGGCCATCCGCGCCGCATTCACCCCGGATACTCCTCCTCCCAACACCACCACCTTCCCCGGCAGGACTCCCGGCACTCCGCCCAGCAAAACCCCGGACCCCCCGTTGTGCTTCGCCAGATAATACCCACCCACCAACACACTCATCCGGCCCGCTATCTCACTCATCGGCTCCAACAAGGGCAGTCTCCGGTTCACCTCCACCGTCTCATAGGCAAGGCAGGTGGCTCCCGATTCCTGCAGGGCGCTCGTCAGGGATTCACTCGCCGCAAGATGAAGGTAGGTGAACAACAACTGGCCAGGACGCAGCATCGGGTACTCTTCCGGCAACGGCTCCTTCACCTTCACCACCAGGTCCGCCGCTTCAAACACCGCCGTGTGCTCTCCCACCAGCGTTGCCCCGGCCGCCGCATAGTCCCCGTCCGGAAAACCAGCCCCCTCCCCCGCCCCGGCCTCCACCACCACCCGATGCCCCCGCCGGACAAGCTGGTAGGCCGCCGACGGCAACATCGCCACCCGATGTTCCTGCTGCTTGATCTCCCGCGGTACGCCGATGGTCATGTCCAAAGCCCAGGATCAGGAAGGGAACAACACCACCTACTTCAGGCGCGTGGATCGATCCTGCATCCAGACAATGTCCATGTTGTTCGCCATCGGAACATTCAACTGAAGCGTCCGGCTGATCGGCGGCGTGGTCCGGCCATCCTTCCACGACTTGATCTCCGCATGGCCATCCGCAAAGGAAAAGCCTCCCGCCCGATTGTGATAGCTGGCCGGGAAATCAATCATCCGGGTCGCTGCCGCGTTCGGATAACCCTCCATCGATACCACAAAGAACCCGTCATTGATGCTGTCCTCGCGTTCATCCAGCAACACGTACGTCCCCGAAGGACCCGGATCCGTGAAATCTCCCATCTTCGTCATCACCCGCCACCTCGGACCCCATCCACCGTCCGTGCCCTGGTTGCCTCCGGTCCAGATGCTCATCGACATGCTCCGCACCCGGGGCACCCGCTGCCGGGTAGCATTCAATCCAAAGCTCTTGTCAGACGGACATTTCCACACCGCCAACGATCCGCCGATGTACTTGAACAATGGACTTTGCCGCAGATGGATCGGATCCCAATTGTCCCGCGCCGATTGATTGGCGTAATCCAGGATGCCCTGGACCCAGGCGCCGTCCGAAGTGTTCGGGTTGCTCTCCGGCGCGTACGCAAACGGGATCCGGTCAGCATGATCCCCGGCATACATGGACCACCCCAACAGCAGTTGGCGATGGTTGTTCATGCACATGATGCCCTGTGCCTTGCTCTTCGCTTTGCCCAACGCGGGCAAAAGCATCCCGGCGAGGATCGCGATGATCGCAATGACCACCAGCAGCTCAATCAGTGTAAACCCGCGCACTCCCCGGGCCCGTGTCAGTTTCGGCTCACGTTTCATTGGAAAAAATACCATCAGTGGGCAACCCCGCCAACCCACCAAGCACACGCCACGCCACGTCTTCCCGCAAGCCCCCAATTCAGGCACCAACTCCCACAAGGCCTGCTCCTTGACGCCATCCATGCCATCCGCCACCGATCCCTCAGCCCATGCTCCAAACCTCCCGGATCCATGATCTTCCGGAGGCCGATCGCCCTCGCGAACGCCTCGCAGAACGCGGCCCCGATGCCCTCCGCACCGCCGAACTCATCGCCATCCTCCTCCGTACCGGCGTCCAGGGCGCCTCCGCCGTCACGGTCGCCGAAGAACTCCTCCTCCGCTTCGGCTCCCTCGAGGCCGTCGCCCGCGCCCCCTGGCAACAACTCCGCGGACGGGGCATCGGTCGCGACAAGGCCCTCGCCCTCAAGGCCGCCTTCTCCCTCGCTCGCCGCCTCTCCGAGGAACGCCGCCTCGAATCCCCCGTCCTCGATCATCCCGAGGCCGTCGCCGCCCTCCTCCGCGATGACGCCATCTCCGCTCCCGTCGAACGTCTCCAGGTCCTCCTCCTCAACACCCGACGCCGACTCCTCCGCATCGATACCGTCGCCGAAGGTCTCCTCGACCAGATCCTCGTCCATGCCCGCGAAGTCTTCCGCCCAGCCATCGCCGCCGGCGCCCATGCCCTCATCCTCGCCCACAACCATCCCAGCGGAGATCCCTCCCCCTCCGAAGCCGACATCCGTGTCACCCGCGACCTCATCCGCGCCGGGCACCTGCTCAAGATCGAGGTCCTGGATCATCTCATCCTCGGTCGCAAGACCCTCGAACGGCCCCGCGATTACTGTTCCTTGCGGGAACTGGGCTATTTCCAGGTCTGACCCACCCCCGTTCGCCCGCTCCTTCAACCATTCCCGAACTTCTCCACCTGTCCGCCATCCCTTACCCTCCGTCCGTGCCTGATCCTCAAGAACACTCGGATTCGTCCCTCGATGTCCTCTGGAAGGAATATGCGAGGGTCTTCCAGGACCTCGACGACCTCACCCTCGCCCGGTGGTGTTCCCAGACCCTCGGTCAACTCGCCGGTAAAGGATGGCGAATGTCCCACCCCCTCGTCGGTTCCCTCCGACTCGCCACGCAGGTCGCCCACGAACGCGGTGTCTGGCAGCAACGCCTCATCAGCATGCCCGTCGGCTATCCCCCCTCGCCCTGCTGCGGTTCCCCCATGATGCCCTACCTCACCCGCGATGTCCTCGAACACGGCCTCATGTGCATCCACTGTCACGAATCCGCTGTCCCGTTCGATCAATTGCCCGAAGCCATCCTCTCCCCCCTCCGCAACTGGGCCAACCGCTACGCCAAGGCCCACGAAGTCGCCCACTGGGAAGATCGCCGCCGCAATCGGAGCGACTACGACGACCTCTTCGAAAAAGCCGCCCAACAGGCCGAACTCCTGCTCGGCGAATCCGTCAATGACCTCGTCCCACGCCTCATCGAGCACTACCCCATCCTGATCTGGGAAGATCAGGACGAATGCCTCGAAGTCCGTCCCGAAGACATCCTGCTCTGACTCCCCGCAAAACCAAGAGGCCGGACGCCCGCACGTTCTCCAGCAGGCCGGGCTTGCCCTCGTCCATGGGCCGGGTACACCAACCCGATGGATTCACCAGCCCGGCCCACCCCCGAAAGGGCGACCTCCCTCGATGCCTACAGGGGCTTTGTGATGCTGCTCATGGCCGGTGAAGTCCTGCGCTTCCATGCCATGGCCGAACGCTTTCCCGGCAACGGCTTCTGGAGTTTCCTCGCACATCATCAGGAGCATGCCCCCTGGCGCGGCTGCACCCTGCACGACCTCATCCAACCCTCGTTCTCCTTCCTCGTCGGTTGCGCCCTGCCCTGGTCCATCGCCAATCGTCAGGCCCGCGGTCAGGACTCTTCCGGCATGTGGATCCATACCCTCTGGCGCGCCCTCGCATTGATCCTCCTCGGCATCTTCCTCCGCTCCACACACTCGAAGTTCACCAACTTCACCTTCGAGGACACCCTCTCCCAGATCGGGCTCGGTTACGTCTTCCTCTGGGCTCTCGCATGGAAATCCTGGCGCATCCAACTCGCCAGCCTCCTCGTCCTCCTCTTCGGCTACTGGGCTTGGTTCGCCTTCCATCCACTGCCCGATGCCGCCTTCGATCCCGCCACCGTCGGCGTCAAACCCGACTGGCCCCACCTCATGCAGGGCTTCGCCGCACACTGGAATCTCAATACCCACCCCGCCCACCACTTTGACCACTGGTTCCTCAACCTCTTCCCACGCCAGAAGCCCTGGCTCTTCAATGGCGGTGGCTATGTCACCCTCAGCTTCATCCCCACCCTCGCCACCATGATCCTTGGCCTGCTCGCCGGCCAATGGCTCCGTCGCAAGGATCTCCCCAACCTCACCCGCATCGGCGCCCTCACCATCGCCGGCCTCACCTCCCTCGGTCTCGGCACCCTCCTCGACCTCACCGGCGTCTGCCCCAGCGTCAAACGCATCTGGACACCCGCCTGGGTCCTCGTCAGTGGCGGTTGGTGCGCCCTGCTCCTCGCCGGTTTCCATCTCATCGCCGATGTCCGTCAGTGGCATCGCCCCATGCTCCCACTCGTCGTGGTCGGCATGAACTCCATCTTCACCTACGTCATCGCCCACCTCTGGGAAGGCTTCTTCAAGGCCAATACCACCAACCACCTCAACACCCTCCTCCTCGCCTGGCGTGGCCCAGGAATCTTCGCCGAGGGCGAAGACGCCTGGCAGATCCTGTTCGGTCTCCATGCCCCGGTCGCCGAAGGTTTCGTCGTCCTCAGCCTCGTCTGGCTCTGCTGCCTCTGGCTCTGGCGACGACGCATCTTCCTCCGGATCTGAACCAATGCCCGCGCCAAACCCGCGCCAGGGAGCAGCAACGTTCGGTCGCCGTCGGACAGCACCCAGGTGACTCCCTCTCGCCACTCCATTCCCCATCCACCCAAGGCGCGGAATTCCTTCCGCATCCCAACCCTCCCTCTCCTTTTTGAGTTCCTCGCGGCTCCGCGCGGAACCTTCTCCGGTTTCCCACCCCGCCCTGCGCCGTCCATCAAATCCATGCATGGTCATCCCGAGCATTTGCCCTGTCCGGCCTGACAGTTGCTTCCCGATAGTTCGTCTGGATGAACCTCCCTCATCAATGAAGCCTCCCATCGATAGTCGTCAGCTCCACGCCTTCCTCATCCTCGCCCGAACCGGCAGTTTCACCCAGACCGCCCGCGAACTCTTCCTCACCCAATCCGCCGTCTCCCACTCCATCAAATCCCTCGAAACCGACATGGGGTGTCGCCTTTTTGACAGGGTGGGCAAGACCGTGATGCTCACCCAGGCCGGTGAACAACTCCTTCCCCATGCCGAACGGATCCTCCGCGAAATGGAAACCGCTCGCGGTGGCATGAACGGCCTCCGGCAATGGGGCTCCAACCGACTCCGCGTCGGCGCCCCAGCCCCGCTCGGCGATGCCCTCCTCCCTGCCGTCCTCGCCGAAGTCCGCCGTCGCGAACCCCGCACCCTCCTCCGCACCGAGGTCACCGACGAATCCAATCCCATTGATCTCCTCGAGGAACGTCGCGTCGATCTCGTCCTCGGACCCGCCGGCAAACCCGACGAACGCTTCGCCACAGAACCCCTCTTCTCCGAGGAATTCGTCCTCGCCGTCCTCCCCGATCACGCCTGGGCCCGACTCTCCGCCGCTCCCCTCGATGCCATCGGCCCCCAACCCGTCATCGTACCCGGCCTCCAGACCGTCACCTGGCGTTATGTCGATGACTTCTTCCGGGCCGATCAGATCAGCCTGAATGTCCAGGGCGAAGCCGGTACCCCGGCCCAGGCCATCGCCCTCGCCCGACACGGCCTCGGAGCCGCCCTCGTTCCTTCCTGGTCCGTCAGCGTCGATCCCGGTACTCCCAAACTCGTCCCCGTCCACCTCGGCAAACGTCGCCTGCGCATCGCCTGGGTCATCACGTTCTGGCGTGGCCGTCGACTTACCCTCCCCGAAAGCCACTTCATCGAGATCGCCCGCGCCGAGATCGCCCGCATGATCGGCGAATCCGCCCCCATCAAACGCGCCCGGGCCGCCCATTGACCCACCCCCCCATCCACAATCCCGGTTCCACCCCTCCCCAGGTCCCGGTAGCCTATGCCCATGGTCGATCGCTTCCCGACCGGTGAACGGGTCTATCGCGGCATCCCTGCATCCTCCGGGGTGTCGCACGGGCGCGTCATCGTGCTCGGCGACGCCGCCCGTCACATCCTTCGTCGGGAAATCACGCCCGGGGAGGTCGACACCGAATTCCAACGCCTCCAGGACGCCGTCACCGCCACCCGACGCGATCTCCTCGAAGTCCAGCGCCAGGTCGTCGCTGCCCTCGGCCAGCATGAGGCTTCGGTCTTCGATGCCCACCTGCTCGTCCTCGAGGACGAAAGCCTCCTCGGCGAGGTCCAACGCCTCATCCGCGATCAACACCTCAACTGCGAATCCGCCTATCAACAGGTCTCCGAAAAGTTCGCCGCCGCCATCAGCGCACTCGATGACGATTACCTCCGCGAACGCGCCGCCGACATCCGCGATGTCTCCGGTCGTGTCCTCGATCATCTCCTCGGCCGCGCCACAGAACGGGACCTCCTCCATCTCGCCGAACCGTCCATCATCGTCGCTCCCGATCTCGCCCCCAGCACCACCGCCGTCCTGGACCGCAAACGCGTCCTCGGCTTCGTCACCGACGGCGGCGGCACCACCAGCCATACCGCCATCCTCGCCCGCAAACTCGGTATCCCCGCCGTGCTCGGCCTCGGCGACATCACCTCCCGCGTCCGCAGTGGCGAATACGCCCTCATCGACGGCCACAGCGGCACCCTGACCGTCAATCCCACCGACCAGACCCTCTTCGAGTACGGACAACTCAAACAACGCCGCGCCGCCCTCAACGAACGCCTCACCGCCCTCCGCGAACACCACGCCGTCACCCTCGACGGTCATCGGATCCTCCTCGCCGCCAATATCGATACCCCCGACGACACCCCCGCCCTCCAGTCCAGCGGCGCCCGCGGCGTCGGTCTCTTCCGCAGCGAATTCCTGTTCCTCAACCGGCGCGAATTCCCCACCGAAGACGAACAGTTCAACGCCTACCGCAAGGTCGCCGAGGCCGCCGCACCCGATCCCGTCATCATCCGGACCCTCGATCTCGGCGGCGACAAACTCCCCGCCTCCTGGGCGCGTACCGGCGAACAGAATCCTTTCCTCGGCTGGCGCGCCATCCGCATCAGTCTCGCCCTTCCCGATGTCTTCAAGTCCCAACTCCGCGCCATCCTCCGCGCGTCCGCCCATGGCCGGGTTCGCCTCATGTACCCCATGATCACCGGCCTTCCCGAACTCCGCGAAGCCAATGCCCTCCTTGAACGGTGCCGCGAGGAACTCCGCGAAGCCCAGATCCCCTTCGACGAATCCATGGAGGTCGGCATGATGATCGAGGTCCCCGGCGCCGCTCTCATGGCCGATACCTTCGCACGCGAAGTCGACTTCTTCTCCATCGGCACCAACGATCTCACCGGATACACCCTCGCCGTCGACCGTCTCAACGACCGCGTCGCCCCGCTCTTCACCCCCACCCATCCCGGCGTCCTCCGCCTCATGCAGATCACCGTCCAGGCCGCACGCCAGCACGGTCGCTGGGTCGGCGTCTGTGGCGAGGCCGCCGGCGATCCCGCCATTGTCCCCCTCCTCGTCGGCCTCGGCATCGACGAACTCAGCGCCACCCCCACCGCCGTTCCCGCCGTGAAATTCCTCCTGCGCCGCCTCCGCCGCTCCGAGGCCGTCGTCGCCGCCAATGCCGCTCTCGCCGCCGAATCCGCCGAGGAAGCCCTCCGCCTCTCCCGCTCCCTCGCCCGTCAGGCCGCCCCAGAACTCTTCAATGGTTCGTGATCCAACGCACAACCCGCTTTTCACCTGTCATTTCCTCAGTACCGTCCTTCCCAACGATGAAAGTCATCATCCTCGCCGCCGGCTACGCCACCCGTCTCCATCCGCTCACCCTTACCCAACCCAAACCGCTCCTCACCGTCGCCGGCAAACCCATGGTCGATTACGTCCTCGACAACCTCTCCCACATCGCCGGCATCGACCGCGTCATCCTCGTCACCAACAACCGTTTCGCCCCCCATTTCCAAGCCTGGGCAGACCAGTACCGGGCCACCAAATCCTCCGTCGAGTTCACCATCGTCAATGACGGTTCCACCGACGACTCCAACAAACTCGGCGCCATCGGTGACCTCAAACTCGTCCTCGACCGCGAACAACTCGACGACGACATCATCGTCGTCGCCGGTGACAATCTCTTCAGCCAGTCCCTCGAAGCCTTCGGCTCCTTCTGCCGCTCCCAGAACGAGGTCGTCCTCGGCACCTACGACGTCGGCACCGTCGATCAGGCCCGCAAATACGGGGTCGTCGATGTCGATGCCTCCGGCCGCATCGTCAGCTTCATCGAGAAACCACCGCAACCCGCCTCCACCCTCATCGGCATCGCCCTCTATTTCTATCCCCGCCGCACCCTCCCCCTCATCCATCAGTACATCGCCGAAGGCAACAACCCCGACCAACCCGGTCGCCTCGTCCAGTGGCTCTACCCACGCCAACCCGTCCTCACCTGGAACGTCCCCGGCATCTGGTATGACATCGGGTCCAAGGAAACCCTCGAGGAAGCCAACCGGATCTTCGTCCGTTGCTGAGCCGTTTCTGCCCCGGGACAGACCCCGGGGCGGTCCCTACTTCTGAGGCATGCCCGGCTCCGGCCGGCCGTTCGTCGTCAATATCTGGAAGTGATGCACCCCGGCCGCCGCCGGGTGCTCACTCTGCCAAACCCTCCGATGGTCCGGCGTCACCTCCACCATCGAGATCCCCGTCACGGCACCGTGACTGCCCACCACGGTGTTCCCATTGGCCAGGCGCTGGGATCCGCACGGATCCTTGAAGAGCCCACCCACATCCCCGTTGTCCACCTTCCACGCCACCCCACCCTTCAGGTCAAATTCCACCACCTTGTTCCCATGGGTCAACGACACCAGCGTGTTGCCGTTGTCCAACCGGATCGCCGTGAACGGCCAGTTCTCCGCAGGGCGCCCCCCCAATTCCTCCAGGTCCGTCCGCAACACCCCAAACACCTTCCCGTCCCGACCGTACTCCTTCACCGAAAACGCCAGCAGGTGCGGCACAAGGAAGTTCCCGTTCCTCAACTGTCGCGCCATCCGCGTCTGCATGTGGACGTTGTCCGTCTCCGGTGCCAGCGGAACCTCCAGCACGATCCCTCCCGCGCCGTCCACCTCCAACACCCGCGGTCGCTTCCCCAACTCCGTCACCAACGTGTTCCCATTGTACAACCGCTGCGCCGTGCTGATCTCACCGTTCTCCTTCGCCAACCGATACAGGAAGACCACCCGATGCTCCCGCGTCACTTCCTCCACCCGGTCCGCATACGCCACCAACACGTTCTCACCCGGCAACACAAAACCATCCCTCGACCCTCCCGCATGTTCCCACACCACCTTTCCGTCCTCCCCGATGATCGCCGTCCGCCCACCGAACACGATGTAGGAATGCTGCACCGCCAACCCCGCATCCTCGCCCCGCACCCAACCCCACATCCCCAACGCCATCCACAACCAACCCATCCAGCACAATCCCTTCGGTGACATGCCACGAAGTTTCTCCACTTCCACCCCGATTCCAATCCCCTTTCCCCGCCACCCTTCCCATCCATCGCCTTCCCAACTTCTCGCTTCACACCCCCGACACCCCTTCCCCACGCTGTCCCCCATGCCGCTGTCCAATTCCGTCCTCGCCGAACTCGCCGCCATCGTCGGCCCGGACGATCTCCTCACCTCCGACGAAGACCTCATCTCCTATGCCTTCGATGGCACCGCCGTCCTCCATCAACGCCCCGGCTGCGTGCTCTTCGTCACCTCGACCCCCGAGGTCGCCGCCGTCCTCCAACTCGCCAATCGCGAACGCATCCCCGTCGTCACCCGCGGCTCCGGTACCGGCCTCTCCGGCGGTTCACTCCCCGTCCCCGGCTGCATCGTCCTCTGCACCGCCCGCATGAATCGGATCCTCGAAGTCGATGCCGCCAACCTCACCCTCCGATCCGAACCCGGCGCCACCACCCTCGCCATTGCCGATGCCGCCGCCGCCGCAGGCCTCTTCTACCCGCCCGACCCCGGTTCCATGAAGATCAGCACCATCGGCGGCAATGTCGCCGAAAACTCCGGCGGCCTCCGCGGTCTCAAATACGGGATCACCCGCAATTACGTCATGGGACTGACCGTCGTCCTTCCCGATGGCGAAATCCTCGTCACCGGCAACAAGTGCGTGAAGGACGTCGCCGGCTATTCCCTCAAGGATCTCTTCGTCGGCTCCGAAGGCACCCTCGGCGTCCTCACCGAAGTCCTCCTCCGCCTCATCCCCAAGCCCGCCGCCAAGAAAACCATGGTCGCCACCTACTCCGCCATGGACGCCGCCGCACAGACCGTCAGCGACATCATCGCCGCACGCATCATCCCCTGCACCCTCGAGTTCCTCGACCGCACCACCATCCGATGCGTCGAGGACTTTGCGAAGGTCGGTCTCCCCACCGATTGCGAAGCCCTTCTCCTCATGGAAACCGATGGTCACCCCGCCCAGGTCGAAGAGGAAGCCGCCCGGATGGTCGAGATCGCCAAACGCAACGGTTGTCGTGATGTCCGGGTCGCTCGTGACGATGCCGAGGCCAACCGCCTCGCTTCCGCCCGCCGCAGTGCCTTCTCCGCCCTCGCCCGCATGGCCCCCACCACCATCCTCGAAGACGCCACCGTTCCCCGATCCGAACTCGCCACCATGGTCCGTTTCGTCGAGGACGTGGCCCGCCGCTACCAACTCCGCATCGGCACCTTCGGCCACA